>CAYMYV010000059.1:0-10417 GCA_964394775.1 uncultured Lachnobacterium sp.
CGATTAACTGTGGCATAACATTAGGTACTAAGTGTTTGAAAATCTTTCTTGATGTGGAATATCCCATTGCTTCTGCTGCTACCATATATTCCTGCTCACGAAGAGATAAAATCTGTCCACGTACAAGACGTGCAGTACCCGGCCATGAAATAAAGGTCAGGTAGGTCATCAACAAATAAATACGGTATTTTGCATCAATATCCGAAGCGTCCAAAATCGTACTGATAATCAGAAGGATTGGAACACCCGGCAAGCACATAAGCACATCGCATAAACGCATGATGACGTTATCAACCCAACCACCGAAATATCCGGATATTCCACCGAGGATAACTCCGAATACGGTAATTAATGCAACCGCCAAAAAGCTTACGGTCAGGGAAATTCTACCACCATACATAAGTCTTACGAAAATATCATAACCTTCATTATCGGTTCCAAGAATATGCTCCGATGATGGTGGTGCCAGGAAATTATCTTTCAAGGATTTCTCTGTTGTTTGTCTAATGGTGTACTCTACACCATTTACTGTATAGGTAGTTGTGGAAACAGCATATTCTGTCTTACCACTTTCGTCGAGCTCAATCTCGCCCCATTCTGTATAAATAAGCGGTCCTACAAAGCTGAACAGGAAGAGACCAATAACCATAATCAAACCGAGAATACTCAGCTTAGAACGGAAAAATCTACGAACTACCATCATAGTAGGAGACATTAAACGCACATTTTTATCAAGGGGTACTTCTGTATCTTCTACAGCTTCGTCACCCAGCTTGCTTGTATTTTCTTCCATGGGTCTGCTGCCTCCTTACTCTAATTTTACTCTAGGGTCTACAATGCCGTACATAAGGTCGGATAGAAGCACACCTAAAACACTAAGTAATGCTAAGAACATGTTATATCCCATGATAAATGGAATATCACCACGGTTCATGGCATCTAACGCAATATTACCAATACCCGGCAAGTCAAATACCTGCTCTGTGATAATTGCACCAGAGAACAGGGATGGAAGTAACCCTGCTAACGAGGTTACCAATGGAATTAATGTATTACGGAAAGCATGCTTATTAATAACTACGCTTTCTTTACATCCTTTTGCACGGGCGGTACGGATATAGTCAGAGTTCATAACCTCTAACATGTTTGTTCTTGTCATTCTCATACGCGCACCGATACTTAGAATAACGATGGTGAGAATTGGAATAAAGCAGTGTCTTGCATAGTCAAGAAGAAGCTCAACTCCTGTGTAAGATGCAGTAGCATCAATAAGGCCCGAGGCTGGGAACCATCCCAGCTTCAAAGCCAATACATTTTTCAACATGTTACCAAAGAAGAATGATGGCAAAGAAATACCAATCATAACCAATATGGTAACTACATAATCTCGTATGCTGTACTGATGAGTTGCAGCTGTAATTCCAAGTGGAATTGCAATCAAGAACTCAAAAATTGTTGCTATTAAGGAAATCGCAAATGAAATTCCCATATGCTGAAAAATTACATCTGCTACAGGAACACCATACACAAAGCTTGTACCGAGGTCAAAATGAAGCAAAGCTACAAGCCAGCTGATATAACCTGATAAAATTCCCATAAAGCTGTCGTCGCCAAGTCCATACATCTTGTACATCGCATCTACAGTTTCCTGACTTACAGTCGCACCACCCTGATTCATGGCGTCGATTTTGCTCTGGATGAAGTCAACCGGCATCAAACGAATCAGGAAGTAAATAATCATGGATACGCCCAAAAGAATGAACACGGACATTGCTAATCTTTTTAAAACATATTTAAACATAGGTCACTCCACCTTTTAGTCAGCAAACTCAACTTCCCAAATACGATCTAATGGTGATGAGTATGGATTTACTTCTGTTGGTAAACTACTTGAATCAATTACCTTTGAGTTATAAGCGTATAATACGCTTCTCTGGTATACCGGGAGCTCGATTGCAAGGTCAAGAATCTGCTCCATAGCCTGCTGGTACAGGTCAGAACGAACAGCCTGATCATTTGTTTCACGAGCCTGATCAATTAAATCACTAAGGTCATCTAAAATCTTCTGTTCCTCGCTTGTACCACTTGTCTTTAAGTAGTTATAACCCCATGCAAGTGTGCTTGTAGCGGAAGAATCCTTGTGGTAAACCTGATATAAATCCGGATCCAATGCAGATGACCAAGCTGCTGCCCATACTTCAAGGGAGCCTGTGTTAATCTTGGTAAGTGCCTGTGTATCACATACTACTTCTACATCCCAGCCAAGCTCATTTAAGAGTGCTGCAGCATCACGGAATACCTTGTAGGTTGGGTGATCCTGAAGAGAAGAACCAGCGATTGTAAAGGTCACCTTCAGCTCGCTGTCTCCGGCTGCATATCCACCTTCCTGCATATATTTCTCGATGTTATTTTTAGCAACATCCTCACTCCATGTTCCAAGCTGTGGATAGTCAAATCCGTTATCTGTTGCATCCGCACCATCCGGATAAGCCCAGCTGATTTTTGACATTGGCCAGTAAATCTGTGATGCTGTACCTGCACGATAATAGTCGAGTGCTAAGGAAGTATTCATTGCACACATAATTGCTTTACGAAGGTTAATATCATTAATCTTAGATGCGTTAACACCAATATAACCATAACCAAGCTGATCTGTTGTGATTGTAACCATACCTTTAGATTTTAAGTTTTCTAAGGTTTCGTAGTTATTTGTTGTAAGCGATGGTGAAATGTAATGTACGGTTCCATTCTCTAATGCTGCTATCGCGTTGTTAGAGCTTACAATCTGGTAACGTACTTTTTCAATTTTTGCATTATCAATACCCTCACCTACTGTTGTGAAGTTTTCGTTTGCTTTGAAGTAAACTACGTTATCTACATAGAATTCGGTTTCGGATGGATTATCACTGTTCTTTGAGTCTGTAGCCATATAAGAACCGGCACCCATTGGAAGCTTAATATTTCTTTTAGACTGAATAACGTCTGTCATGAAATCGAAGCTTGCAAATTCAACACCAAACTGATTGTTAGCAATATCAACCCCTACAGAGCTTCCTTCGCCATAGTAATGCTGTGGAGCAACTGTGATAGCGAAGTTCCAGATAGCCTTAGGGTCAATACCATCAATCGTAATCTGTAATACGTCATATTCATTTTCATTTGTTACAGTACCATCATCATTGTGTCCGGAAGCGATTGTGTAATCTGTTCCGTTAACATTGATGGTTGTACCAGCTGCATCTGTATGTCCAAGTGAAACAATACCAGAGATATTTTGTACTGCTAATGAACCGTCATCAGCTACATTTTCATGAAGAATAACTTCTTTTGCTTTTGCAGTAAATTCTGTTGTTAATGTTGTACCTGTTGCCCAGTACAAAAGAATAACGTCTAATTCTCTTGCAATAGTATCTTCATATACGTATTCAATAGCTTCTTCCTTTGTATCAACAGATTCCGGATACTGAGCTGTTAATGTCTCGATAGTTGTACGGTCAATTTTTCCGTCAGCACCTTCTGCATATTTAACCTCTACATAACCCTCTGTGTACATGAAGCAGAATACTTCATCCTTGAACTGTTCATACTGGTTATATGGAGCGTCTGTATAAGATTCCTGTGCACTTATGTAGTCAGTTTCTAATTCTTCTTTGAAAAGCTTTAATGCATATTCATAATCTTCTAATAGATTTGCACTTGTTACTTCTGAAGCATTGTTAGAAATTGCTGATTTGTAACCTGAGCTTACATTATGAGCAAGAATCGCCTGCTTCATTGTATCGTAGCTAACTTCCTTTGTTGCAGAAGCCTTAAGCTGTGATGCAAAAAGGTTGATTAACTCATTCTTTCTTACCTCTGCTCTGGATGAAGCCTGACTAGAAATCTGATCATCCCCATCACTGCTTCCGGATGTTACTGTCTGTGTTCTGTATTCAGAAAGACCGAGAATGTCTGTTGAATACAATGTGTTAGAACCGGTATAAACCGGGTCAAGGTACACATAATAGTTGAACAATACGTCTTCCATTGTTAATGGATGTCCATCTGAGAATTTGATACCATTCTTTAATACAAATCTGTAGGTTACAGTTCCGTCTGCATTTTCTGTAATATCATAATCCTTTGTTACAACTGCTTCGTTGTCGCCGTAGGCAACCTTAACCTCTCCATTCTCATACTTAGAGCCGAGCATACCAATCTGGGTCATTGCAACGATTGTTCCGTCAGCTGCAGCTGTATAGAAGAATGGATTAAACAGACCATCTAACTGCTCTGTCATAATTACCAAAGCATCTGTCTTTGAGCTGCCGCCACAGCCTGTCAGGCAGGATGCTGCCATTGCTATGCTTAAAGCTAAGCACAGTACTTTGGACCAAATCTTTTTCTTCATTTTTTTACTCCTTTTCTTATTGTGTAATAATATCCACTGTTACTTGGTTATCATTTATGGTAATATTCACGTTTTCAGGATTATCTCCTGTTGCTTCGCAGGTAATCTCTGCTTCGGCAATTACGTCTGCATTACCCATACCACAAAGTAAACCAATGGAATAATCATCAACGCCAAAATAACACTTAGAATCAATCTTTAATGTACTGCTTACAATTTTAATATTTGTAAGCTGTGCAGCATCTGCGATTGTTCCTGCAAAAAGGCCATAGCTTGTACCAGCCACACGGGTACCTGTCTGGATGGTAAATGTTACATTTTCAAATGTAACATCTGAAATGCCTGCATTTTCTGTAAGGTTACCAAACAAGCCTGCATTTGTTTTTGAGTTATTGGTCTGTGTAACCTGAATATTCTTGAAGGTATATCCATTGCCCTTAATTACACCGGCAAAGTTACCATACATAAGTGTAGTTGGCCAAACCTCATCTGTAAAATCGAGGTCCGCATGAATCTCATAACAGCCGCTTACACTTGCATTATCTACAAATTGCTCTGCGTTATAAATATGATACCACTCACCCTCTATCATATCCACATACAGCTTCATAGTAGAATCCTTTGCACCGCCGTTCGTATAATCAACAACGCCTGAATGTGTGATAGTTTCTGTGGTAATCGCATTTTTTCCTTCTGCGTCAAGATATACGCCATTATAGGTATATCCTTTTTTCTCCGGGAAGTTGTACATCTTGATGGCACCGGTCTTTTCATCCCACGCAGGAACAGAAATCTCTGTTACAAGGGTTGGGTCAAAAACATAACTGCCCATAAGCTCGCCATCCGCCAATGAATAAAATTCTATTTCAAACATCGGAACCCATGCTGCATAAAGAGTCATAACAGGTTCTTCTGAGGAATAAGTTTTGCTTGCATCAACTTCCAATATATCATTTTCAAAATCCCACTTATTTCCATACACAACAGTTGCATTACCGTTTTCATCTAAGGTTTCCGTACGTTCTGTATACCATCCGGCAAGGAAATAACCATTATTAACAGCTGTAAATGCATCTGTTCCTCTTAGGGAATTATCCGGAGAAATCAGCGCGATTTCTACATTTCCAGCGCTGTTTTGTCCCATATCCGAGATATTGAAGGAATCCACAATTATCGATGTATTTGTGGTGAAGGTTCCCCCGTTAGCGTCATATTTTACGCTAACGGAGTAATTATCTGCATCATTTATCTCATATGGTGTCTGGTCTTCTCCACATCCCGTAAGAAGTCCAACTGTACCTAATGTCAATAAAGCGAGTACCAATGCTTTAATCTTCAGTTTCATTTTCTTCCACCTCTGTAGCTTCTGCCGCTTCGTTGTCCTGAGAGGCTTCCATCTCGTAAAATTCAACTTCTACTTCGTCGTCCTCTACACCCTCGACATCTTCCGCAACCGACTCAGATTTTTTCTTAGCTAAACGCCCTTTCGTCTGAGTATTGAACTTCACAACTGCGATTGTAGCACCACATACAACTGCTGCAACAACAATGACAATAATCAGTCCCATTACATCGAATTCATATACAGGTGTTGTATCAACCGGTGCTTCGTCTGTTGGAGTAAGCGCTAAGATACGCTGTTCTGCAGTAACAAGGTCTGCATAGTTTGTTACAAGTGCCTGCTGTTCCGTTGTAGCAATCTTGTTATATGCTTCTCGTGCAGCCTCAACCAATGCTCTGTCCTCATAAGCTACTTTTTCAGGAATCGCCTTAATTGCCTTAATTGCAGCTACGGTAATATCGTTTGGAGCTGTTGGTCCATCAATCACAAGATCAAAGTACTGTTCCATAATAAATGTGTCATAGTTCTGTCCGTTCACAGGGCGAACCATTAACAATTTATCTTCTACATATCCTACATAATCCACGAAGTTTGCTCCATAGAATACGTTTGAATACATACCACCTGTTACATTCCACATGAAGTATGGGATGAGTCCCATACCTGTAATCTGTACTTCATTTCCTTCATAGTCTGTGTAAGTACCATAATCACCGGAACCCGGCACATGCTCAAGTGAATCATAATAGGTTGGGTCATATTCTTCTTCTAAGATTGGAGCTTGGTAGCTTGTAAATACTACAATCTCTAATTCGTCACAAGCATAGAATGCCTTGTGTCCAATCGCACCAACTGTATTTGGAAGTGTTACCATTTGAATATCAGCTCCGGCAAGTGCCATGGATGTAATACGTACCGTATCCTCTGCAACCTTTACATCTTCGGCATTCAAGCCTGTGTATATGATAAGCTCCCAGCCATATGGCACCTTAGAATAAAGGGAACCATCCACAACCTTAACGGTTGCGCTGATATCATATGTTGTAAGAACAGCTTCTATTTCTTTATCATTAATTTCTATTGTTCCCATTGTTGTAAATGGTGCAATTACACACATTGCAAATGGGTTATCACCAAGTGATTCTAGCTTCTCACCAAATGTTACTGTAAATGGTGTAAGTTCTTCTTTAATAAACGCCTGAGTACCTACATATACCGCACCGGAAAGGTCTGCTGAAACAATTGATGTATAAGCAAATGACCAGTCACCTACCTGCTCTACTGCTGCAAGGTTCTCTACATTTGCAAGTGTTTCACAATATGCAAATGCACCTTCCGCAATATCTGTGCCCTCTGCATTTAATTTTAAGCCTGTAAGGTTTTTGTTGTTTACAAATGCGTATTTTCCAACGCTTTCAGCTGCTGATAAATTAACATTCTTCACATCATCTTCCATGAATGCGTAATCACCAATTGTGGTTACTTTATCAAGGTTGATATTGTCTAATGCGATACAGCCTGCGAAGGCGTATTCCGGCACTTCTGTAATAGCTTCGCCTAATTTTACGCTTACCAGCTCTCTACAATATGCAAATGCGAATGCGCCGACGTTTGCAGAAGCAGATAAATCTACATTTACAAGGTCCGGTGCATGGTAAGTATACATATATGTACCTTCCTTACTTACTGCCGCATAAGCCATGCTGTCATCAAGACAGATATTATATACGTCACCGGAGAATGCATAATCTCCGATAGACTTAACCTTCGAAAGGTCAATGTCCTTCAGATTGCTGTTATTATAAAATGCCATGTATCCAATTTCAGCATTTTCGCCCAAGGTAACTGTTTCTATGCTTGCAGCGTTCGCAAATGCATTATCGCCGATGACTGCATTATTACCAATGGTAAGGTTCTGTAATGCTGTAGCAAATTCATAGTAGAAATACTTTTCGCCGTCTTCATTGTAATTCTTCACTTCGAAGCATTCGTCCTTGTTCGTTCCAAATGCATACTTTCCAAGTGTTACATCATTACCGACAACAACGGTTTCAAGCTTTGCATTTTCACTGAATACACCCTCTGAAACAACCATTCCATCCGGAATTGTTACAGATGTAATTTGTGTGTATGCAAATGCATATTTTCCAATCTCAGTATTTGCTGTAAAGCCCGGAAGAACTGAAATACCGGTTTCAAAGAAAGCATACTCTCCAATCTTCTCAAGTGCTCCAAGCGATACTAAAGCAAGGTATTTATTCGAAGCAAAGGCATATTCTCCAACCTCTGTTACATTGTTTAACACAATCGATGTAAGCTTTGTGTTGTGTGAGAACGCGCCTTTGGCAACTACACTTACTGCAAGTCCACCAATATTAGCAGTTGTAAATTCACCCGTTACTGTTGGGGCCACTGCAATCAGCTGTTTTCCATCCGCAGAAATAATGTAGTTTGCGCTCTGCACCTTGTATGCCTTATTTCCATCAGAAACAACGAATGTATCCACCTTGGTATCCCGGAATGCGAATTCGCCGATGTCATTTACATCTGCACCGATAGTAACCTTGGTAAGCTCATCACATTCATAGAACATTCCCTCCGGAAGTACTGCGGAATTTACATAAAATTCTTTCAGTGACTCACATCCGGTAAAGGCATATGTACCATATTTTACCTTTGCTGCTGTAATTGTTACATTTGTAAGCCCTTTACATCCGGCGAAAGCATAGGAACCAATGGATACTAATGTATCACCGGTTACAATGCCCTCCAGCTTCTGATTTCCGGCAAATGCATAGTCTGAAATCATACATACGGATGGCAGTTCAAGTGTTCCTGCTAAGTTACAGTTCTCAAATGCATTTGAGTTAATAATCTTTAGGTTATTTTCACCACTGAAAGTAATCTTCTTTAATGAAGTACAGTTGTAGAATGCACCATATTCAATTGCTTCCAATGTAGAAGGTAATACTACCTCTTCTAATGCTGTAAGGTTGGCAAATGCATATGCACCAATCTTTTCCACACCTTCCGGAATGATTACCTTGGTAATAGTGCTATCACCAATAAACCACTGCTTGGTAGCTTCTGCATCATCAAATGCAAGCTCTTCCGAAGTTTTGGAAATATATTCATAGTTTGAGAATGCAAAGTTTCCAATTTCTTTTAAGGAAAGGTCTTCCGGAATCGTTACCAGACCGCCGTTACCATAATAATGTGTCAAGCTTGCACCTGTCTGGATATATGGATTCTTTACCTCTACAGAAACTGTTTCCGAATAATATGTAGTCTTTCCATCCATCAGAACCTTGACTGTTACGGAAGCAAAGCCCTCGTCAACACCCGTTACAAGTCCTGTCTGGTCCACTTTAACAATAGATGAGTTACTTGATTCAAATTCTACGGTTGTATCATCCGGGAAATATGCGTCTAATTTATATTTTAAGTATACTGCTTCTGATGGATACAGGGTTAATGAATAATCACCTTCAAAGAAGTTGTTGCTTCCTGTATCACCAATTTCTTTGTCATTACTGTCAAGTATGTAATATGCCTTTGATGTATAGAATCCTGTCAGAGTAAATACATCTGCTACCGGTTTATCGTAGCTGCGGTAGCCCTCATCTCCCTTATCAAGAACCGTTACATTAAATGTAAAGCTTTCGTTTGTGGTTGGGTCCTGAACTCGGATAATTGCTTTACCACTGGATACTGCAACAAGCTTGTTGTTTACTACACGAACAACACTAGGTCTTGAAGAAGCAAAGCTTAGCAATTCACCCCATTCCGTAACCGGATTTACAATTGGTTCTAATGAGTAAACCTCATTTGGACTAAGTGTAAGTCCTTCTTCTAATCCATCAATATAGAATTCTTCATAGGAATCCGGTAAACCGATTTCGTATGTTGCATAATTCAATGCGTAATCATAAAGAGTAACTACAAATGAATTATTATTGATAGAATTATCTTTGATATCATAAATATAATCTGTCAATTCATATTTTACAGTTGTCACACTATTACGTTCTGAGTAAATAGGTGTCATGTACTGCTCAAAAAGCTCGATTGTTGGTGTTGCATTGCCGTTTTCATCTTCGCCCATTGCAACATAACCAAGCTGAGAAGCCATCGCATAATGGTTGTCATAAACCTCAATCTCTGCATAGAGACGGTTCTTCTTTAATGTCTTATCATATTCATAATAGAAATGAACATCTTTAATGGTTGGAGCCTCAAAGTCGATGGTAATCGGGAATTCAAATACATTCTTCTCGTTTGTTGCTTTACCGCCGTCTTTGCCATAATCTAAGTAACCTTCTAAGGTTACGGTAAACTGTGTATTATTCGCGAAGTTGTAATCCAAGGTATCGAATTCAATCTCCACATTTGCCGGATAAATTGAGCCACCGTCACCATAGGATTTACGTACATCGGTATCTGTTGTCTCAAATACAACCTCACCGGTTGTATCGTCTGTAATTGTTATGTCAATTCTCTGCGCATTTCTAAGAAGACCTGCCCATACATATCTTAAGGAATGAATGGTGCCATCCTGATTAGAAAGTGCAATGTAATCTTTATTCGCTGAGATAACCATATCGTCAGGATCCTGAAGGAAGTAGTAAGAACCAAGGTAGCTTACATAATCTTCGCTCACACCACCGATTGGGCGTGTTGCATAT
>CAYMYV010000060.1:0-10255 GCA_964394775.1 uncultured Lachnobacterium sp.
ACCACCAATATTTCAGAGCGTGAGAGAGAGCTGGCAACCATCAAGGTGTTGGGCTTCTTCGACCCGGAGGTTCATTTATATGTAAACAAGGAGACCCTGATATTAACCAGCCTTGGTGTTGTATTAGGTCTGCCTTTAGGCAAAATCTTTGGGGAATGGCTGATGTCTGTACTTAATATGCCATCCATTTACTTTGATGCACATCTCTATCCGGGCAGCTACGTGATAGCAGCGGCATTATCGATAGCGTTTGCGTTTTTGGTTAACCTTATTACGGATAGGTCATTGGATAGAATCAATCCGGTGGAAGCACTTAAGAGTATTGAGTAGTGTGATAGGGCACTGCAAAGTTCTACTTGACTTGGTGCTGTGGGCGTATATGAAAAAGATTATCTCGTATACCCATAAATTGGACGTTTTTTTGAAGAATATATAGAAAATGGGCGATAGTAGAAAAATAACTCATAATACCCTCTGTGTTATGAAAATGGAGGGTATTGGAGGAGGTTTTTCTGCCATCGCCCTTATATTATATAGCGCCCATAAATCAGATTATAAAATACAGCTATCAAATATGAACAATTCAAATTGGTTCTTCGAATGTGCGTATTCATCCAAGCTTTTAATGGTATATGCAATCGATAATCCGCCAAATGCTTTGCAGATGCAGCGAGAAATATTATTTGCATGAAGATGATTGTATGCGATAAAATCCGGTCTTGCCAAGAAGTTAAATGGCATATATGAAAGAAGCGTAAAAAATGGATTGCCTTTATGTTTTCCTGCACGGAAAAACTCTTCACATAACTGACCTCTTAATATGTCCGGCCGATTGAAACGATACCAGATGAGTGCCAGTGGGTGAAAGCTTTCGATACAATAGTTACCCTTGTAATTTTCTAAAACCTTGTTTGCAAGCTGACATACGACCGTTTGTGCACGATCCAATTTGTATTCCAGAATAAAAGGAACCTTTCCCTTTACAACGGAAAGAAACTCCTCAAAGGTAGGGATTTGTTCGTTGGAATTGAGCAGACGAAGCTTCTTCAATTCCTCTAAAGTGTATTCCCATACCTTTCCTTCCACACCACACATTCTTTTTAATGTAGCGTCGTGAAAAACGACCAGCTTGTTATCCTTGCTCAACTGAACATCCAATTCGATTCCATATCCGGCATCGACAGCCTTTTGAAAAGCGGCCAATGAATTTTCCGGAGCATTGGAATTGTTATCAAATAACCCTCTGTGAGCATAATGCCATCCCATAAATGGAGTACGGTCGGCTCGGTTTATCATTCGTGGTGCTATCATAAAAAGGTAAAGAAGAAACAGCACCAGAAGTACTATGAGTATATTCCATAAAATATCCATAACAATCCTCTTAGGTTAAGTCATAATCATGTCCATACACATTATACCTTATAAAGCTGTAAAAGAAAATGAGTTGTTATGTAAATTTTCTTATACAAGGGCTTGATTTTACGGAATAGAAATGGTAACATATCTTTTGCTGACGTATACCATATGTATGTAAGCAAAATTGGATACGCGGGTGTGGCGGAATTGGCAGACGCGCCAGATTTAGGTTCTGGTGTCCCCGACGTGCAGGTTCAAGTCCTGTCACCCGCATTATTGAAAATGGCTTAAAATCAGGGTTTTCCATAGGAAATCAATGGTTGCAGGCCTTATTTTTTTGTTACAATATTTTTTGCGACTTGTGCAAATAAAAAACGAGTATACAGATAGAAAACAATATACGAACATAGAAAATGCAAAAAGGGAGGGTTTTATGAGATACAAGATAATGAAAATTGTTACATTAGTACTTGCGGTAACATGGTGTATTACCGCTTGTAATGGAACAGTAAGTGAAACGAGTGAGTCGTCAAGCGAAGACAATCAGCAAATCAATAAGAATAACCAAACAAGCTACAAGCTAACAATGAAAGATGAAGACTGGCTCTACGAACCTCTAAAATCCAGCTACAAAGCAGGAGAAGAGGTTGTTGTAAAAATCGGAATCGTAACAGATACAGGGTATTTTCTTCTGGTAAATGGAGAAAAGGTTGAAGAGGATGCTTGGGAAAGTGATAGAGACTGGTGGCAGTTTACTTTTACGATGCCGGAGAAAGATGTGGTCCTTGAGTTTAAAACCTATAACGGATTTCTTCAATATAAGGAGGAAGCTCTCTTAATAGAAACTTACTGGTTGTTAAATTGTGAAGCAGATTACGTTTTTATACGAAACTACTATGGGGCATATGAAAGTGGCGCTATTGTTGCTATGATAGATGCGGGTGATTATACATGTGCGACATGGATAGAAATGATTGATAATTATGATATTCAGTACAATGATGGGAATCGCATTATCGTATTATATGATGGTGCATTTTATACGCTCACAGAAGCCTATGAAAAAGGATATCTTTCGGAAGCAGATATCGTGGATATAAGAGACAAGCACCAAAAAAAATATAGCTATTTATATTCAATTGATGAAGGTTAGAATGAAGTAAAAATGGCAAAATGCCCTCCTGCACATAATATAAAGCAGGGGGGTGTTTTTATGCGGGAAATTCCTTATGACAGAGCGGAGGCGGTGGCATATGCGCGAAGATGGGCAATGGAGCGCAATCCGGCATACTATGATTTTTCGCCGGTGGGAGGCGATTGTACGAGTTTTGCTTCACAATGCATATACGCAGGGGCAGGTGCGATGAATTTCACGCCGGTAATCGGCTGGTACTATAGGTCTTCTTATGACCGCACGTCTTCATGGAGCGGCGTAGAATATTTGTACCGATTTCTGGTGAACAACCAAGGCATCGGCCCTTTTGCACATGTGGTATCGCAAGAGGAGGCAGAGCCGGGAGATGTTGTACAATTAGGAACATATAGCGGTGGCTTTTATCACTCCCCAATCGTTATAGATGTGCAACCGGTGATTCTGGTGGCAGCGCATAGCTTTGATGCGCTAGACAAACCATTGGCCTCATATAGTTTTGAAAAGGTGCGATTCCTTCATATTGATGGTGTGCGAACATGGTAAAAATTGAAAAGATATGATACACTTGTTGTATCTTTGAAAACAAAAAAAAACTGTATAAGAAAAAGGGATAATCATATGTACAAATTACAACATTTTATAGCAAAGCACAAACTAGCATCTTTTCTTACCATAACAATTATTGTATGCATGGTGTACACCTCCTTGCTCATGCAGTTAAATGTCCCAACGTGGGGACTTATTCTTGTGAATTTAGTGTTGGGATTCATCGTTTATGCCTATGTGGAATATAGCGCAGATCCAATTATGAAAAAAGCATCGCGGGAATTAGATGATAACTGCAATCCATATCCGTTATTGGAAGAAACGGAGAAGCTTCTTAGCTATAAGAATTCTGAAGTGGTAAAACAGATTATTCTTATCAATCATGCAGTAGCACTGCGAAGCATAGGGGATTATCAAAGAAACCTGGATACGCTTCAAGCCTTGAATATTGATAAAAAAGCAGGTATGCTTCCAATGAACAAAGTAGTGTATTATAACAATCTTATGGACGCCTGCGGCTTACTGGGAAAATATGAGGAAGCAGATGTGTGGTATTCCAAGATGATGCTAATCCATGCGGATATCACCAATCAGAAGCAGCTTGAGAGCCTGGAGTATACAATGCAGATGGCAAAGGCATTTCACTTCTACTGTAATCAAGATTATGAAAAAGCACTTCAACTGATGCAGGAGATTAGACCAAAAACCAATCAATCAGCAGTGGAACATGCGATATCATATGCAAGAATTGCAATTGCGCTTGAGGATAGGGAGACAGCAAAGCAGAAGCTGGAATTTGTCGTTGAAAATGGAAATCTTTTATACGCCGTGACAGAAGCCAAACAGATGTTAGGTGAAATATAAATATGACAAAGAAACGATTGACAAAATTGACAAAAAAACAGGCGATTCTCTTGTTTTTCTGTCAAAATGTAGTAAAATAAAATTATATAAATGGGTTATTCTGCCCATACGGGGGATAAAAGCATTGGAGGGGAGTGCTTATGAAAAAGAATATTGGCGCAAGAATTTTAATAATGCTTCTTGCCATGACGATTATGTACCTGATTACATCATTTTCTAGTGGCTATGCACAGGAGCAGGCGCTAGGTGGTATGAATCGTATTTATGAGAATTGGACGCAGCTAGAGCGCTTAGAGACCCAGTTGATTAAGCTGGTAGATGCAAATGAGCTCAATATCCATTTGATGATTCATACAGAAGATGCTACAGATGCAGAAGAGAGGGCAAATGCTGTTGCTACAGCAATTAAGACAAGCACTGAGCTTATGGCGCAGCAACGTGAGATTGCAGAGGGACTAGAAGCCGGGGATATGGTTCAGGTGACTCAGGCGGATGTATATGCAGTATTGGATGCACAGGAGGAGGCAATTAATGCTTTTAATTCATTAGCACAAGAGGCTGCAAATGCATACAAGTCAGGAGATTTGGTAGCTGCAGAAGTGGCAGTAGATAACGCAAGCGTATGTGTTGAGGAAATTGTAGAAGCAGAGGATGCTTTCCTTAAGACAGTCGAAGGTGCAGAAGATGCACTTCGAGCTTCTAGAGAGATAACGGTTAACAGTATCAGCAGTATTGCCGATATTATGTTTTTCATTTTCCTGGGCGCAGCAGCGCTTATGGTAATTGTTGTCAATATGTCTATTTCAAAGCCTGCAAAGAAGGCCAGTGGACATTTGAATACAATTATTGAGAAAATTGAAAATAATGAGGGGGACCTTACCGAACGTCTTGAGACCAAGTCTAAGGATGAGGTGGGTCAGTTAGTGATTGGTGTTAATAACTTTATTGAGCAGCTACAGGGAATCATGGTTAAGATTCGTAGCGAAGCTACAACTATGAATATTCAGGCTGCGACAATTACAAACGGAATCAACGATTCGAATGAAAATGCAAGTAACATTTCTGCTGCGATGCAGGAGCTTTCTGCAAGTATGGAAGAGGTTGCTGCTACATTGGATGAGATTACAACCGGCGTACAGCAGATTTTGGATGCAACCAACGACATGCGTCAGATGTCAGAATCCGGTAAGGAATATGTAGAAGGTATTCGTAATCGTGCAATCGGTGCACGTGACAATGCAGAAAGCAGTAAAGCTACTACAACCGAGATGCTTGCAAAGATTCGTGGCTTGCTCGAGGTTGCAATTGACAATAGCCGTAGCGTTCAGAAGATTAATGAGCTTACGAACGATATTTTGAATATTTCAAGTCAGACAAACTTATTGGCACTGAATGCTTCCATCGAAGCAGCTCGTGCAGGTGAAGCAGGTAGAGGCTTCGCAGTTGTTGCAGATGAAATTCGTGTCCTTGCGGACAACAGCCGCGAAACAGCAAACAACATTCAGACCATCAGTGGCATGGTCACGGGTGCAGTAGAAGAATTGTCTAAGAATGCAAATGATATGATTGAATTCGTAGACACAACTGTATTAAGTGATTACGACAAGTTTGTCGATATCGCAAATATCTATCAGGATGATGCTGAGCATATGGATGAAATTCTTCAAACCTTCTATACAGATGCACAGAAATTAGCTGGAACCATGACTCAGATGGCAGAAGGTATTGATGGAATCAATATTGCAGTAGATGAAAGTGCGCAGGGTGTTACATCAGCAGCACAGAGCACAGGTCAACTTGTAGAAGCATTAATTACTATTAAGACAGAAGCAGACGCAAATCGTGAAATCTCTGAAACTCTCCAGGATGAGGTTAAGAGATTTAAGAATATTTAAGGCAATCGAAAAGGAAATCATGAAGTATTCTGAGAACAAAAATTACAAGGTAATAGCAGTTGTGATGGCATGTTTTTCTGCCGAAGAGCAACGTATGTTGATAAAAAGAATAATGGCAAGATGCGAGGAATATCAGTGTAAGGTAATATTCTTTTCTACAATATCGGATTTCCAGATAGGAGAGGATGAGAGTATTCCGGAGGAATCAATTTTTGATATTATCTCTGTAGAGTCTTTTGATGCGATTTTACTGATGGAGGAAACCTTTAAGACAGAAACTGCGACAAAAAGGCTTATTAAGCGCGCAATCGCAGCGGAGGTTCCGGTGATAGCGGTGGACCATCATATGGATGGCTGCATTAATATCTCTTTTGATTATACGGAAGCGTTCCGTAAGGTTGTAAAGCATATGATAGAGTACCATGGCTATCGTACGATTAACTTCTTTGGCGGAATACCAAATAATAGCTTTTCGGATGTACGATTGAATGTTTTTAAAGAGGTATTAGAAGAAAATAATATTCCATTTGACCCAAAACGAGTGTATTATGGATATTTCTGGGAGAATCCGACGGTAATTGCAGTAGAGCAGATGCTAAAGGATTGGAAAGGACTTCCGGATGCAATTATCTGTGCAAATGACACTATGGCACTTACGGCATGTGATTGTCTGCAAAAAAAGGGATATCGTATCCCACAGGATGTAGCAGTAAGCGGATTTGATGGAATAGAGGCGGAAAAATTCCATTTTCCACGTCTATTAACCAGCCTGTACGACAGAGATGTCTTTCTTGATGCGGTATTTCGGCTCGTGCAGGATGAAAATCTGGTTGCAGAGGAACGCGAGGTATATGTTTCTGCATATGAGAATATGCAGATTGGGGGGTCTTGTGGCTGTAAAGGGTTGAGTGAGCAGAATGCTGCTGCAGAAATCATTCGACTGAAGTCCAATATGAATGAACTGATGGTCTATCAGACGGATCTTGGTCAAATGGTTGCAAAGTATGGTAATACAGAGGAAAAGGAAATATTTGAGAAAGTGATTCCACATGAGATTCGTCGTATGAATTACTACGATTTCTGGTGTTGCATGACGAGCTCAATAGATACAATAGATACAATTCACTATAAGCGAAACGGCGATAGCGAAGAGGTTCATCGTGTTGACGGTGTACCTTCGAGAGAATTAATTCCAAACCTAAATGAACAGCTGGAAATCGGTAAGCCGCTTATGGTAGTGGCTACTCCTAGTCAGAATGACCCGATGGGATATGCTGTTGTGGGCTTTGATACGGAGAAATTCTGGTATTCAGCATACTCTAGTTTTATTGCTTACCTATGTTATATGTTTGATATGATACGGACACAGAAGGAAATGGTACGATTGTATCGAAGCGATTCTTTGACAGGACTTTTGAATCGTAATGGCTTTTATGCGAAGATGGGACAGGTGTTAAGTCTTCCTACAACAAAGGAACTTACAATTATATCCTTAGACCTATGTCTGTTCAAACAGATTAACGATAACTACGGACATGCAGAAGGTGATTATGCGTTGGAGCAGGTTGGTTCGATTATTAGAGATAGTGTTGTTGAGAACGAGATTTCAGCCAGAAATGGTGGAGATGAATTCTTGATTGTGTTATATCAGGACGACCAGAAG
This sequence comes from uncultured Lachnobacterium sp., assembly GCA_964394775.1. Lineage (GTDB taxonomy): Bacteria > Bacillota > Clostridia > Lachnospirales > Lachnospiraceae > Roseburia. The sequence goes on from CAYMYV010000060.1 coordinate 7,478, forward strand.
GAAAGAACCGGAGAAATTATTGCTTCACTGGAAGAAAAAGCAAATCAATTCAACCAAAGAAATCCAAAGGATTATAAAATTATTTTTAGTATTGGTGTTTGTACAGAAGCTACAGAAAATCACACGTTGGATTACTTCCTAAGAGAAGCAGACCGTCGTATGTATGAGCATAAAAAAACACAGAAAAGAAAAGAAGGAGAAAGCTAAATGCTTTCTCCTTTTTGATGGGCTTAAGTGGACTCGAACCACCGACCTCACGCTTATCAGGCGTGCGCTCTAACCGGCTGAGCTATAAGCCCACAATTTTTACAACAGTGATATATTATCCCACTTTTTTATTATCGTCAAGAGGTTTTGGAGGATTTTTTTTGGTTTGAATGAATTTCCTGCTGTTCATTAATCCAGTCGACAACCTGACATTTGCCTTCTTCGGTAAAAGGCGCTGTATAATCGATTTTTTTGCTGTCCTCGGTTAATGCAAAGGTATAAGGCTCTGGCCAGACCCATGCATGAAAAAAGGCATCTCCTTCTTCAGGCGTCTCTTTTTGGATAAGAAAACGGATTGGCTTCATCCAACCGGTAAAGGTGGTTTTTTTATAATAATTTAAGTTCAGTGCATCTTCATATGTCAGCATAATATTCCCCTTTGAGATAGAGTAATACTATTATAGCACAAATCATTTTTAAGGCAACGTTAAGGATAAATAATTGGTCTTTCTGACAAAATATGGTATACTTTGTTTATTAAAAGGAGTTAGGAGCGAAAGGATGTTTCTTGGATTCGACGATAGTCTTAAGGATTTGAAAAAGGAATTAAAGGATGCCGGTGTGGATATGGGAGTAGTACGAGATTGGCAGAAGTACTATGACAAGGTGAGAAAGCAGGCTCCACTGATGGAACAACAGTATCAGATGGTGAAAACAGAGCTTAAGATGGTGCTGTCTACTTTGAGGGAAATGGAACAGGCATTGATTGCTGGAAGAGATGATGCCCAGCTGCAGGAGTATGCAAAGGAGCTGAAGAAATATCAGGGGCATTTTAATCAAGAATTTCTTATCAGCAAAGCAGATTCGGATTTTTATTCTACCTATGAGAGTGTTTTGAAGTTGTGCGACAAGAAGTTAAGAGGTTCGTCGGATACGCTCATTTTACAAAGTGAGATTGAGAATTTGATTGCACTGGCAGCAGAAGCCTTAGAAAAAGAGTGGCCGGATTTCCGTGCAATGGCATTTTATTATATAGAACGTAGTGATAAAGAGCTTTTTAATCTTCCTCATTCAGAAAAAGTGGAAAAGGTATGTCGTATCTACGAGAATGAATTTATAAAACCATTGCGTGATGCGATGTCAGGAAGACTAAGTGAGAAGCGTATCAATCAGATTATGGAGGTAGAGTTATGGAGATATTAATATTTATCATTGCTATCGTTATGATAGTTATAAAAGCCTCATCAAAAGGAGTGGCTGGAGAAAATCAACCACCTGAGCAGACCGCGAAGACATCTGCTACACAGCGTATGACTGCCACAAGCAGTACAGCAACAAACCGCACATATCAGAGGTCATCTTCTACAGCAGAGAAGCCTTGGGAGATGGCAGCGAGAGAGAATATTGAGAAGGCGGCAAGACGTGCCAGTGCAGCAGCAAATAAGGCGCTGAATGAGATTTTTATGGATGGGTCAACGTCAACAGATAATTCAAGTGCCTCAGACCAGATTCAAAAGAGACGATTAGAGAATCGTCATACAAGCATTTTAAATCGAGCAAAAGATAATGCCGGTGAGAATATCCAAGATGTGACGCTTAGTACTATGGAGATGGAGCACAATCATTTAGAACGCGTAGGAGCAGCTGAACATTATCATCCAGAGGATGAGATTCCTGAGAATATGTTAGGAACCATTGAGGATTTGATGATAAAAGGATATGATGGAAATTTGTGTTTTGAAAGAGATTTTGTTGGAGAAGCTATGGATATGATTAGCCGTTTCACAGCTCCAACTGAGGTTCCGGAGTATTCGGGTGGGAAAGTGTCATAATTTAGAAATGAGGTAGTAGGAATGGATCGTAGACCAGTAGTAGGAGAAACCTACAGACATTTTAAGAACAAAAACTATAAGATTATTGCCATTGCACATCATTCAGAAACAGGAGAAGAGCTTGTTATATATCAAGCACTTTATGGTGATGGAATGGTATGCGCAAGACCACTTGATATGTTTGTCAGCGAGGTAGACCACGAGAAGTATCCGGAGGTTACTCAGAAATATCGTTTTGAGAAGATTGCAGATGCGGATGTACAGGAGACTGAGGATAATCCAAAGGAAAAGACCTTGGAGCAGATGAATATCGAAGAAAAAATGATGACATTTTTCGATACAGAGGATTTGGAAACAAAATATAAAATCCTATTATCGATGCGCGAGGAAATAACAGATACGATCATTGATAATCTTGCGGTGGATGTGGATGTAGTGATTCCGGATGGTGATATCCAAAAGCGTTTTGATGATTTGCGACGTGCAGTTCAAACAAAACAACGTTATGAACAGAGTACAAGATTACGCTAAGAATGTAAAAGAGACTGCCTTGGACACAGCCCTATCTCTGTGCCGGAACAGGGGGGATTCCCTACGTCAATGAACAGAATATTGAATTTCTAAGAAGCGTATTCTTACTGTTGTCTAGATTTCAATGTCTTCTGAATGTCGGACACTTGGCATGGATAGATACGTGAGGCAGACGCTTTTTTGGAGTTTTCTTAGTTTCACTTAGTAC
>CAYMYV010000061.1:0-10190 GCA_964394775.1 uncultured Lachnobacterium sp.
GGTTGCCGTGACTTCATAGATCCTATGTATCTCCATCACTCTGAATAAGAGAAAAATAATATAAAATTATATCAATTCCTTAGCTACATTACTCCATAATCTTTACTCTGTCAAGTCTTATTTTGTTGACATCTTTTTTTATGTACCATATAATTGTTCTGAAGGCATTTTTTTACGGAGGATTAGATGAGAAAGCTTACCCCAAGAGAGTTACAACCCGGCATGGTGGCTTTAGAAGCAGTTACCACTCCACTTGGACAGATTCTTGCACCTGCAGGTACGGAACTCACAAGACAGATTATTAACAAAATGAAATTATATAATAGTGAATATGCTATCGTTGATCTTCCAGAGCTGGTAGAGGAGGAGCCGGAAATTGAAGCAGCTCCAGCACCAGCACCGGTAGAGCCACCTGCTCCTAAGGTACCTAAGACCTACGTCGAGGAAACCAAGACACATTCACAAAAGATTGTTGAGTCCACAGAATTCAGAGACTTCCAGATGGATTACACCCGTGCACTTGCTTATCTCAAGGACGCCTTTGAAGGGGCAAAAAACAAATCCTACACCATAGAGGAGGACGAGCTCATAAAAAGCGTTTATCCTCTCTTCGTTTCCCGTAATACCATTACGGAGGTGTTCGATATGCTCAATCAGATGCATTCTTTGGATGACTCGGTATATGCTCACTGTATCAACGTAGCTCTGATTTCTCGTATGATTGGCAGATGGCTACACCTTGAACAGCATGATTTGGATACCTTGACCTGTTGTGGATTACTCCATGACATCGGTAAGATTATGATTCCTGATGAGATATTAAACAAACCAGGTAAGCTTACCGATGATGAGTTTGTTTTAATCAAAGCGCATCCAAAGTATGGCTATGAATTACTCCGCAATCAGAACATTGATTCCCGCATTAAGCATGCTGCTCTTATGCATCATGAACGCTATGATGGTTCCGGATATCCTAATGGACTTACGAGCGAATTACTATCTGATTTCGCTATGATTGTTGCAATTGCAGATGTATATGACGCCATGACAGCGGCCCGTTCTTACCGCGTACCGCTTAGCCCATTCCAGGTAATTGCCAACTTCGAGGAGGATGGCTTCCAGAAATACCATACCAAATATATTTACGTATTTTTAAACCGTATCGCTTCTACCTATCAGAACAACCGCGTTATGTTAAATGATGGTAGAGCCTGCAAGATTGTTATGTTAAATCAGAACAGCCTGTCTCGCCCTATTGTTCAGTTCGATGATGGCGAGTGCTTAGATTTATCTACGCAGCGCAGCTTATACATTACACGAATCTTATAAAAGAACCAATTGGGGTTGTCATAGATGTCTTCTTCGACATGTGTGGCGCCCCTTTTTTGTGCTCCCCCAGCCACCCCAACCACACATGTTTACGACTTCAGTAGCGAGAATATTGAATTTCTAAAAGTGTGTTCCTGCTCTTGTCTATTATTTATGTCTTCTGATTTGGCAGACAGTTGGCGGGTATATGTATGTCCTGCAAGGACTTTTTTGGAGTTTCCTTAGTTCTTCTTAATGTGTCCGTCAAGTAAAATGTAATGAGTCATGCGATTGTTTGAGGCGCTTTTTTGCGCCGAGTTTTCGCATGACTCATTTTATATCACCTTTACTTGACGGACACATTTAGAAGAACTTGGAAAGTACAACTTAGTCCTTGCAGGACATACATATACCCGCCAACTGTCTGCCAAATCAGAAGACACAAACACATCGAGCAGGAGCACACTTTAAGAAATTCTACTATTCTCACTAATTCGTCGTAAACACGTGTGGGTGTGGTGGCTGGGGGAGCACAAAAAAGGGGCGCCACACATGTCAAATACATTATGTGACAACCCCAATTGGTTCTCTTATGAAACCTTCAATATGAATTTCTGAAGTTCTTTTTCGCTGGACACCTTTTCAATCTTGCCCCCAAGCTCTGTCAGCTTCTTGTCAAAATCCTCATATCCACGCTCAATATAGTAAATATCATCCACAATGGTTACACCCTCTGCCGCAAGCCCGGCAATCACGAGTGCTGCACCTGCACGAAGGTCCGGTGCATTCACACGTGCTCCTGTGTATTGCTGCACGCCTGTGATGATGGCTATATTACTTTCCACCTTGATGTTTGCTCCCATTCTGGTGAGCTCATCTACATATTTGAAACGGTTTTCAAATATGCTCTCCGTTACGGTACTTGTTCCTTCCGCAATTCCCAGGATAACCGCCATCTGTGGCTGCATATCCGTTGGGAAGCCCGGATACGGAAGTGTAGTAACCTGAGTACGCTGCAGCTTGCCATGAGAGATAACGCGCACTGCATCGTCAAATTCCTCTATCACACAACCTACCTCTAATAATTTGGCTGTGGTTGCTTCCAAATGCTTCGGAATAACATTCTTAACCATTACATCTCCGCCGGTTGCCGCAACTGCAAACATAAATGTTCCAGCCTCAATCTGGTCAGGAATAATGGAATATTCAGTTTTGTGAAGCTTTTCTACACCAACGATTCGGATTACATCTGTACCGGCGCCACGAATGTTTGCGCCCATGCTGTTTAAGAAGTTTGCCACGTCTACAACGTGTGGCTCTTTTGCAGCATTTTCAATAACTGTTTTTCCTTCCGCCATAGCCGCCGCCATCATAATGTTGATGGTTGCTCCTACAGATACCTTGTCTAAGTAAATATGTGTTCCTATCAGATGCTCTGCCTCTGCCTTTACAAGACCATAAGCAATTTCCACCTGAGCGCCCATTGCACGGAATCCCTTCATGTGAAGGTCAATCGGACGACTTCCGATATCACATCCACCAGGAAGCGCAACTGCTGCCTTCTTGTATTTTCCAAGCAACGCGCCAATCAAATAATAAGAAGCACGGATTTTGCGGATAAATTCATTATCAACATTTACATCGCGTATAAAGGAACCATTGATTTTTACCTTGTGGGCATTTACACGCTCAACCTTGGCTCCAATCTCCTCTATCGCCTGTAATAGTACATTAATGTCCCTAACGTCTGGCAGGTTTTCGATTGTAACGGTTTCGTCCGTCATAATTGCCGCTGCTAAAATTGCAAGTGCCGCATTTTTGGCACCACCAATTTCAACTTCGCCATATAGAGGATTCCCACCTTTGATTACGTACTGTTCCATCTGTCACCTCAACAAACTATGCCTAGTTTATAGTATTCATTACTTCCCAGAATGTTATTCTAGTTTTGCAATTCTTTCATCAAACGTTCTACGGTTTCTTCTACATCCAAACCTTCTTCTGACACGCAGATATCTGCATATTTCTCATATAATGGAGTTCTTTCCATATACAAGTCATACAAGGTCTGTCCATCCTTTAACACCACGCCTCGCCCCTTGATATTGGACAAGCGCTTATCAATCACTGAAAATGGCACCTGCAAATATACCACTGTACCAATCTCTTTCAGGTGTTTCATGGCCTCTTCGCCATATACAACACTTCCGCCGGTTGCAATAATGGTTTTTGAGCAGCACAAGCCGGCATTCACTCGGTTCTCTACCTCAATAAAGCCTTCCGTACCAACCTCTTCGATAATTTGACGAAGAAGCTTGCCTTCCTGCTCCTGAATTACCAGGTCTGCATCCAGAAACTGGTAGCCCAGCACCTTAGCGAGAATAACACCAACTGTGCTTTTCCCTACTCCCGGCATTCCGATTAAAACGATGTTATCTTTTGCACTCATTATTCTGCTTTTGTTGATTCTGTCTCTGTGGTTGTTTCTGTCTCTGATGAAGTCTCAGTTTCTGAACCTGATTCTGATTCAGTCTCTGTTGAGCTATCAACCTGTGTGAAGATATGGTGGAATTCAATCTTAGCAACAGCGCTTTCGTTTACTGTCCAGCCATCATCCTTCTGCCAGCCGTCTAATACTTCATTATACAATTCTGATTCACGAGTTGAAATGATTGCTTCGCGGTTATCTTCTGTAGCTTCTTCATCTGTATCAGCATCAATTCTTGCAACGTAAATTGCATCTTCGCCTTTGATTAATCCGGAGGTTTCGCCTTCCTTTAATTCCTTTAATGCAGCAAGAAGGGTTTCATCAATATCCTCATCATCCTCATATGTAGAATATGCAGCTTCTGTTACATCATAATCATATTCCTTTGCAGCTTCTTCTAAGGTAGAATCGTCAAGAGCTGCTACTAATTTATTTACCTGCTCAACAATATCTGCAATCTCGTCATCTGTATACTCTTTGTAGTTATAGCTGCTATCATAGTAGCCATCAATTCCAACCTCAATGTATGAGAATGCACGCATGTTAGCTTCTTCATCACTTACTTCACGATCTGCATCTGCAATCATTGCTTCATACATATAGTATTCAATGGTATAAAGAGTAAGTAACTGCTCTACAAGCTCCTGTGTTGCACCAAATTCCTCAATTGCTTCTTCAGAGTTGCTTGTCATGAACGCTGTTGCTGCAGCCTTAATCTTCTGCTCATCTTCATCTGTAAGCTCCACACTGTAATCAGCCATATGAGCCTTTAAGGTATACATGTCATGTAGGTATTCCATAACAGAAGTAAGAAGGTTCTCTTTTGTAGTAGCACCGCTGCCATACAAATCTACGTTCCATAAATCATCTACTCCAAAGTATGACGCATACAACTGGTATGTATCATCCATAGACGCTTTCTGATATTTTGCCATAAGGTTTACAAGTCCAAGAGAAACTGTCTCTTCTCCTAATGTTGCTGCCGTCTCCTCTGGATTTATTCCACATCCTGTAAATGTAGACATGCAAAGTGCTCCCGCTAATACAAGAGCTGCTAATTTTCTTAATGTTTTCATATTTCCTCCTAAAAATAGACCCAATAGGTCACAATATCATCATTATATTATAGAGCCTTTTCCCTAATCTAGCAAGAACTTTCTTCACAAACTTCGTGAACATTCTGTGAAATTGTGGCATTTTCCTGTAAAAATGTCATCATTTCCAGCATTTTTTTCAAAATCTCAATAATATCCTTGCCTTTTTCACGGGAATTTGCATTTAAAATATAAGTAAAATATGGTGCCTGACTGTCTGCCGTGAATTTAAGTGATGGCTTGCACACCTCCAAAAGCTGCGGAATGCGAATCGGGTTAATTGGAGCCTTTTCGTACATGACGAGCTTTAACTCGTCTCCCTTTTGGCTAACCTCACGTACATAAACGCTGTGTGCCATATATTTTAGTCGGGCAATTGTAAGAAGATTCTGTACTGATTTTGGTGGTTCTCCAAAACGGTCGATTAATTCCTCCAGCATCTCTTCCACTTCTTCTTCAGTCTCAATGCCGGCAATTCGCTTGTATATATCCAGCTTCTGCATCTCATTTGCCACATAGGCTGGTGGAATGTAAGCATTCGTATTGATGTCGATAGTAGTCTCGAACTTCTCCTCAACCACATCCCCCTTGGCTTCCTTGACTGCTTCATTTAACATCTTGCAGTACAAATCATATCCGACTGCTTCCATATGTCCGCTCTGCTCTGCGCCCAAAAGATTTCCTGCACCACGAATCTCAAGGTCTCGCATAGCAATCTTAAAGCCACTGCCAAGCTCGGAGTATTCCTTCATGGCCGCCAGACGCTTTTCTGCCACCTCGCGCAGCAGCTTATTGCGGCGATACATAAGGAATGCATATGCGGTTCGGTTAGAACGGCCCACACGTCCACGAAGCTGATACAGCTGGGATAAGCCCATATTGTCTGCGTCATGAATAATCATGGTATTTACATTGGAGATATCCAGTCCGGTTTCAATAATAGTGGTAGAAACCAGCACATCGATTTCTCCATTGATAAAACGGTACATGATTTTTTCCAAATCGTGCTCCTTCATCTGACCATGGGCAAATGCCACATTTGCATCCGGAACCAGAGACTGAATCCTGGTAGTGATTTCATCAATATCCTTAACCTTATTATATACGTAGAATACCTGTCCGTCCCGTGCAAGCTCGCGGTTAATTGCCTCTCGCACCATTTCCTCATTGTATTCTAATACATAGGTCTGAATTGGAAGACGGTCCATTGGCGGTTCCTCTAGGACGCTCATATCACGAATTCCGATTAGACTCATATGAAGGGTTCTTGGAATTGGCGTTGCAGTCAGAGTAAGCACATCCACATTCGTTTTCATCTGTTTGATTTTCTCTTTATGTGCCACACCAAAGCGCTGCTCCTCGTCAATAACCAGCAGTCCCAAATCCTTAAATGCCACATCCTTAGACAGAATTCTGTGTGTGCCGACGACTATATCTACCTGACCTTTTTTCAGTCCCTCTATCGTATGCTTCATTTCAGTACTGCTTCGGAAACGGCACATCAAATCTACGCGCACAGGAAAGTCCTTCATTCTCTGGGAAAATGTATTATATATCTGCTGTGCCAGAATGGTCGTAGGTGCCAGATATGCCACCTGTTTGCCCTCCTGTACCGCTTTAAAGGCCGCACGAATCGCCACCTCTGTCTTTCCGTAGCCTACGTCGCCACAGATGAGGCGGTCCATAATCTTATTGCTTTCCATGTCCCGCTTGGTATCTGCAATCGCAAGCTCCTGGTCCTGAGTTTCCTCAAATGGAAACAGCTCCTCAAATTCCCTCTGCCATACCGTATCCTGCCCATATACATAGCCGTTTTTCTCTTCTCTAAGTGCATAGAGCTTTACCAAATCCGATGCAATCTCCTTGACTGCCCCACGAACCCTTGACTTGGTCTTGGTCCATTCCTGTCCGCCAAGGCGATTCAGCTTTGGCTTCTTCGCATCCTTGCCTGCGTATTTTTGAATCAGTTCTAATTGGGTAGCCAAAATATAGAGATTCGAGCCGCCGGCATATTCTATCTTGATATAATCCTTTAGGGTTTTATCTACCTCGATTTTTTCAATTCCCTTGTACACGCCAAGCCCATGATTCTCATGTACCACATAATCGCCCACACTCAAATCCGTAAAGCTTGCGATTTTTTCGCCTTCATAGGTTCTGTGGCGTTTTTTCTTCTTTTTTTCCGCGCCAAAAATATCCGACTCGGTAATCACTGCAAACTGCAAAATCGGATAATCATACCCCTTACGAACCTTGCCATAGCACACCATAATCTGGCCATCTAAAAGCTCATGGTCATAGTTCTCCGTATAGAAGCTGGCAAGTCCCTCATCCAGCAAATCCTCTGCCAGACGTTTTGCTCTTGTTCTGGAGCCGGATAACAGCACAATCCTGTAATGGTTCTTGCGGTAATTCTTCAAATCCTTTACAAGAAGCTCAAAGCTATTATTATAGGAATTTACACTCTTTACATGAATACCAAACACACCCTGCTGCTTCATGCCATTTGCCTTTGCATCCAAGGCCGCCAGGGAGATACAGCTAAACTGCTGGCATTTCCCGATAATTTCTTTTTCCAGAAACAGCTCCTTCATCTGCCCCGGTAGGATATATCCCTTCTCCAGGCGGTGCTTCATGCTCTCCGAAAACTCAAGCTCTGTCTGCTTGCCCCGCTCGGTGCAGCGTGTCAATTCATCAAAAAATACAAAGGTATTCTCCGGGCTAAAATAATCCAAAAGCCCCTTTCTCTCATCAGTAAAATATGACAGATACGCATCCATGCCCGCATAAATAGACAGCTCGCCCCATTCCTCAGCCTTTTCCTCTGCTGTCGATAGCATGCGGTGGGCTTCTTCTGTCTTCATATCCTTGCGAAGCTTTTCAGACACCTTCTTTGCTTCTGCGAGAAGCTTCTCTATGCCTGTGCGTTTCTCTTCCTCTGATAATACAAGCTCACAGGCAGGGTAAATGCGAATTTCCTCCAGATTCTCAATCGATTTCTGGCTTTCCGTATCAAAGCTTCGAATCGTATCAATCTCATCGCCCCACATTTCAATACGGACAGGATTCTCCTCCGTCAATGGAAAAATATCCAAAATCCCACCTCGAAGCGCAAACTGTCCCATGGTCTCTACCTGATACTCCTTCTCATAGCCCATGCGTACCAGCTGTGCCTTTATCTCATCCAGGGACACCTCATCTCCCGGAGCCAGAGTAAGCACGGAACCCCAGATTCGTTCTGGTGGAGCCTGAGTATTCATCAGTGCATCAAAGGTCGTGATTACGGTTACGTTTTTCTTCTCATGTATCGCCTTAAGCGCTCGGATTCGTTCTGCGGTCAATACATTTCCACGGATATCCGACTGGTAAAACAACACATCCTTTGCAGGAAAATACACCGCTTCCGGATCAAAAAAGAGATAATCCTCATACAGTTCTTTGGCTTTTTGCTCACTAAAAGTAACGACGATTTTGTTATCGCCGTTTACTGCATGAATCATATGTGGTTTTTGTGGATCAATACAACCTGTAACAGAGTATAATCCACGCTCTTTTGTTGCCGCTTTTACCATATCTGAAAAACCACTCAGGTTCTCCAAAGGCTCTACAAATGTCTTCACAATCTACTCCTGCTTTTTCGCATTATAATCATTCATTGCTTTATCTACATCGCCTTGCATGATAAGAGCTGCTGCCTGAATCACATCCGGCATCACCTCTTTTAGTTTGGCGCTATCTTCTTCTGTAAAATGTCCCAGCACATAGTCTGCTAAGTCCCATCCACTCGGCTTTTCCCCTACGCCCACCTTAATTCGCATAAAGCCCTGGGTTCCTGTGTGGGCAATCAGGCTCTTAATCCCATTATGTCCCCCCGCACTGCCTTTTTTGCGGATGCGGATATTTCCCGGGGCAAGACTGATATCATCAAAAATTACAAGCATATCCTCTTCCGGGTCCAGCTTGTAGAAATTCAGGACCTCGCCTATACTCTCTCCACTTAGATTCATATAGGTCTCAGGCTTTACCAGAAGCACCTTCTGTCCTTCAATGACACCCGTTCCACACAACGCCTTGTGCTTCTTCTCCTTCACGCTGATGCCATATTTCTCCGCAATGGCATCAATCGCCATAAAGCCTGCATTGTGTCTTGTATTTTCATATTTCTTTCCCGGATTACCTAAACCTACAATTACGAACATGTACTATCCTCTCTACCTAAACCTTCTTTGAAGCTATAAGATTATAATATAAAAGTGCCAAATCGTCTAGCGAAAGTCAACCCCACGCTTTTGCGTGGGGCTTACTCTTATTGATTTTCAATTTCTTCTAGATATTTTGTCAGAATTAAATTCTGAATCTGCTCTCTGGTTGTTGAACTGATTGGATGCGCAATATCACGATATTCTCCATCTGCCGCCTTGCGGCTTGGCATTGCGATAAATAATCCCTTCTCCCCTTCAATCACCTTGATATCATGAACAACAAATTCACCCTCAATCGTAATTGACACAACTGCCTTAAGCTTTCCTTCTTTTTCCACTTTGCGAATCCGTACATCTGTAATCTCCATACGTAAGCCCCCTCTCACATTTTCGGAATCGGTTACTGGTGTTCTCTAGATAATTTAATTATAACACATTGATTTTCACTCAACAAGCCACATTGTTTGTTTGCAAAATGCGTATATAGGGGTATAATATAGTAAGAACATTCATTCAGAAAGGATTATTTATGTATACATTGAATTTTAACGAACCAATCCATGTATATTTCATAGGCATTGGTGGTATCAGCATGAGTGGATTGGCAGAGATTCTGCTCGAAGAAGGATTTACAATTTCCGGTTCTGATACGAAGGAATCTGCTCTGACTGCACAACTTGAAGATAAAGGTGTCAAAATTAATTATGGTCAGGTAGCCTCTAATATTACCTCTGACATTGACCTTGTGGTATATACCGCTGCGATTCGTGAAGACAACGAGGAATGGCAGGCTTCCCGAGGCATGGGCATCCCAATGCTCACCCGCGCCGAGCTTCTCGGACAGATTATGGACAACTACGATAAATCCATCGCCGTGTCCGGTACCCATGGAAAAACGACTACTACATCCATGATTAGTCAGGTGCTTTTAGAAGCCAACACAGACCCTACCATCACAGTAGGAGGTATTTTGCCGGCAATTGACGGAAACCTGCGCGTAGGCAATTCCGATGTGTTTATTTCCGAGGCTTGTGAATACACCAACAGCTTTTTAAATTTCCGTCCAAAATACAGCATTATTTTAAATGTAGAAGCAGA
>CAYMYV010000062.1:0-10094 GCA_964394775.1 uncultured Lachnobacterium sp.
AAATCGCTTGGATCGAAATAATAAATCTTTCCTGCTTTCTGGAAACGGATTCCTGCTACTTTTATCATAATTAGTTCTCCTTAATTGTCAGCAACAACAATTCTATTACTAAATCGAAATTCACATTCGCGTTTAGACGCGCTCTTGCCTGCTCTAACGCTTCTAATATATTCTCTATTCCGGAGTAAGATCTTTTTGCTGCCTGTTTTTTTATATCATAAACCTCATCCTTAAAGATTAGGTTATTTACATTGTTCGTGGCCTTTAGGTATAACACATCCCGAAACCATAAGGTCAAAAGGTCAAAATATTCCTCGATTTTGCTTTTATACTCGCCGATTTGCTTGATTTGTGCATTTAACTCGTACAAATCCATATCCTCGAGCTTTTTTACCAGAGAGATTGCCGTACTTTTCAGCTCATTAAACTCATCGGAGGATGCAAGCTGAATTGCTTTACCTACATTTCCCTGGGCAAAAGCCGCACATACCTCTGCCTGATAATCCGGAATCTGATACTGCTTCATCAAATGCGCTTTTATCAGGTCTTCATTCACACTTTTTAGATTTAGGGTAATGCATCTGGACAAAATGGTTGGCAAAAATCCATCCGCATTCGTGGTAAGCAGAAGAATAATCCCATAAGAAGGTGGTTCTTCGATGGTTTTAAGCAACGCATTCTGCGCCTGCACATTCATTTTCTCTGCTTCATCTACAATATAAATCTTATATTTACTACTATATGGCTTGATGACGATGTCATTATTTAGCTGATGGCGAATGTCATCCACAGAAATCACATTCGGCTTCTCGTGCGTCACATATATAATATCCGGCTGGTTATGCTCCTTCGCCTGACGACAGGAACGACAATTCATACATGGTTCTGCTTTGTGCTCTTCACACTGGAGCGCCATGGCAAAGGCCTCTGCCAACATCATCTTTCCGGAGTTTTTTTCTCCATTTAAGATATAAGCATGCGATACCTTTTCCATCTGAATGGCGCTTTTTAAGTGCTCCACTATTTGTTTATGTCCAATAATATCGTTAAATCCTGCCATATAGCTCCTTGCTTACGCTAAAATATCTAATAACAAGCCCTCTATCTCGCCGATTCTTCCTAATATGGCGATGTGGTCCTGTTCATCTGCAACCAGCTCCTCCGCCAACGCATCCAAATTCTCATCAATCAAACGAATAATACCATACACTCTGTGACGGCCTCTTCGATCCAGAAAATTCTCACGGGAAAATTTGTGGGAGCGATACACAACTTCGTTCAGGAAATCCTTAATCAAGCCACGGTATCTCTTTAAATCCCGGATATCCATATGCTGGGCTATTCGTTCCCCTTGCGCGGTAATGTCCGTAAGCAATGCTTCCACCTTCGCCTGAAGCTGTGCATCTGAGATGGCACTTGACAATGTGAATTTGAAGGAACCATCTCCCTCTACCGGCTTTGCGGTTTCCGTCACCTGATTCACCTGAGACATCTCATGAATCTTCATATCCATACAAGCCCATCCCCCTTTCTTCTTTCTGTGGTACGACTATTTTATTTTGCTTTGAATGAATCGTTTCATTTCTGTAATCGTATCCTCTAAAACCCAATTTTGAAAACGATAGCTGATACCTGCTGCCACAATGTTTTCTTCTGCAAAATCCTTAGCGTCAGCTAAAAAACGTCGACACATCTCTTCGTACTTCGGAATATCCTGTTTCTTTTCTCTGGAAATTGCGCGAAGTAGTCGCTCTCCATCCTCTACTTCTACGTATAGTGGAATCACATTAGCTTCTCCAAAATAATCCCGCAGCTTAACATAGCCTTCTAAGGTTTGAATCAGTAGATAGTCTTCTTCGTTCAATCGGATACTTCCATCATTTACAGTAAAATAATACCATGGCCCATACACGGTATTGTATCGTCTCTGCTCGACGATTAAGCCCTTTTCCTCAAGACCGTGCTTGTCCGCCTCTGTCACAAAATGATATTCTCTTCCCTCTTCCTCTCCGTCACGAATCGGTCGAGTGGTATATGGAATAATTCTGTGTAGCTGTAAATCCTTATCTGCCAACAGATTTTCATAAATCGTATCCTTACCTGTCGCGCTTTTACCCATAACGCAATATATTTTGCCCATGCTCTCTTGCCCTCTTAGTATAATATAGTCATAAAGGTTTGACAATGCAAATCCTATCCTTTGCCGGCAAACCTTGTACCGTAAGCCCAGCCTTCTGACAGTCTTTAATATGCGAAAGCAGTTCCTCTGACAAACGCTCTCCCGGTGTAGCAATCGGAATTCCCGGTGGATACAAATACAAATATTCTCCGGACCACTCATCAATTGCCTCCTCGAATGGAACATTTGACCTGTTTTTATTGCGTTCTGCCTGATAAATCGGAAGGGACTGTATGAGAGGAATATTCCTTTGAGGCTTTGGCATTTCCTCATTTTCACCACGTTCTGTAAAAATACGGTCCTGATCTATTTCTTCTAACGCGGTAATCAACCGGTCAAAGCCTTCTTCTGTATCCATAATGCTAGACATTGCCAACACATACTGACCGCTTGCCATTTCCATCTGAAGGTGATAGTCCCTCCGAAGGATATCGTATAATTGCTTTCCTGTTACATTTGCAGATTTTGAAAAAATCAGTATCTTAGAAGGGTCAAAATCGTAAGCCTCTGCTTTTGATAAGTCTTCTTTTTGCAGCACCTTAATATTTTGAAGCTTTTGTGCCCGCGCATAGAAGCAATCCAAATTCTTCTTCAAGCTTATGAAAGCTTCTTCCTTATGCTCTTCTAAATAATTGACACACCGGTCAATTCCCGCCATCAATACATAAGACGGAGAGCTTGTTTGAAAAATGCTTAAATATTTTTTTATATTATCGACAGAAACCCTATCACTACATACATGCAGCAGTGCAGTCTGCGTAAATGCAGGAAGGGTTTTATGCACGCTTTCAATTACAATATCTGCCCCCTGTCGAATTGGGTTCTCTGGAAAATCCTCCGAAAATCCCAAATGTGCGCCGTGTGCGGCATCTACAATCAGGGGAAGGTCTCTCTTATGTACTACCTCTGCAATCGCGGCAATATCAGAAACTACTCCATCATAGGTCGGCGATGTAATAATAACTGCATTGATTTGAGGCTTTTTTATTAGCCATTCCTCTACCTTAGCAGCATCTATCTGTCCCTGAATTCCAAAGGAAGTCTCATTTGGATACACATAATGCGAATCCAATTCCAATAAGGCAATCCCATTATATACCGATTTGTGGCAATTTCTACTAATCAGGGCTCTTCCGTTTTTCCCAAAAACAGCATACATAGCAGCTAGTATTCCACCGGTGCTGCCATTTACCAAATAAAAGCATTCCTTAGAACCATACAATTTGGCTGCCCGCTCCTGTGACTCAAGCAATACATCCTTCGAAAGATGTAGATTGTCAAATCCATCAATTTCTGTAATGTCTGTACAATATGGATTCCATTCATCTAAAGCCACACGCTTATGACCCGGCATGTGAAATGGGTAAAAATCTTCATTTGCATATTTTTTTAATTTTTCATCTAACATATTTACGTCCTATCCAAGAAAACGTCCAAGCTCCGGCATCCAATCGTCAAAGAAAATTTCATTTTCACATAACGCCCGCCACATTGGTCTAAGAAAGCTTAGAATTCTCTCTAATACTTCCTCCCAATCCTCCGGCTTCCGTCCTTGGCGTTTCTCGTACTTTTCCCATTTTTTTCTCATATATGCATATGTCTTGTAGCCTTCCAGCTGCTCTAATCTCTTCATGGATACAACCTTCGGCTCCTTTTGTCGCAAAACCTCAAAGTCCTCTAATATATGGCGTCCGCTTATGGAATCATTTTTTAAAATATGATTTGCAACACTATACGCTTCCATGTCGCCTACCAGTTCGAGCTTACGCACAAGCTCAAATAAGCACTCCGCCAATTCACTTTCTCTTGAATATGATAAATAACGGCAAGGCTTTTTTCCTGCGTACAAAAGCTCTAGCTCCTTCCACTTCGGACTCTGCGCTTTTTCTGGTGCTTTTTCCAGAATTAATACCACTGGAATCCGCATATCCAGGTAATGTCCCTCAATATGTAGCACATAACCTGTTGCTGTTTCTTCTATATAAGATGTCCAAACCATATCATCTGCATCTGCTTCTAATACTTCTTTTTCAAAAAGCTCCACTACTGCCTTGCTTAATGGATGTCCCGCCTGGACCCTTTCCTGAAACACCTTACGTCCGGATACCCTATAAAAAAAGAAAAGTCTATCCTTCACTTTTTTCTTATATGCCTGTTCTCCTAAGCCGTCTTCGTTGGTTAGCCACACGAATTCATGAAATGAGCTTTTTTCGATACGAAGCATAAGACGCTCTATCGCATAACCATACAGGATGTCGGATAGAGGGATTCCATTTTTTTCACTTTGCTGCTTCCATTCCTGTGGAAAATCCACTCCCAGCCTCATTACAGCCACACTCCTATTAGACTCTGTACTTTTTTCACCACTTTACGCTCTCTGGCATATTCCATCAGTGAGGAGATATCCTTCTCATCATCTCTAATGTAGGATTGCAGAGCCTCCTTGAAATCTATACGGTCCATTTTGCTTTCGTATTTTAAACAGTCGCAAATCACACGCTCTTTATCATAGATTTGGAAAGTGCATCCTGCATAATCAATCGTCGTTGCACCAATCTTCATTGCTTCCGGTTCTGTATAATACGGAATCACCTTTGGATAATCCAGCTTGAATCTTGATTTGGAGGTATTCTTATCAACGGCTAAGGTAAAGCCATATGGTTTACGGGAAATATACCCATATGCATATAGCGCACTTTCCATACAAAGAAGTGCGTCTGGATAAAGCTTTGCTATTAACTCTTCCTCTGAAAAGCGCTCCACACCATAAGTATAGTAGCCGTTTTTAATACGGATAATCTCTTTGTTCTCAACAAAATCCAGTATCCTGCGATAATCAATCCCCAGCTCACTAAGCTGTTCCTTCTTCGCAATACCGCCGTTTTCGTCAATACATTTTTCTACCATTTCCAAGATACGTTGTGCCTCATCAGTTCTTTTATAAATCATTGGTATTTTTTCCGCTCCATAATAAATATAGTGGTATTTATTACAATTTTATCCTCA
This sequence comes from uncultured Lachnobacterium sp., assembly GCA_964394775.1. Taxonomy (GTDB): domain Bacteria; phylum Bacillota; class Clostridia; order Lachnospirales; family Lachnospiraceae; genus Roseburia. The sequence goes on from CAYMYV010000062.1 coordinate 5,186, forward strand.
TTTTCACCACTAGTCAACTAACATTTCTTTCTTTTTTATTTGTCGTTTTGGGATTGAATTGTCGTTTTATTTGTCGTATAATTTATATACAGACATAATTGTATGTCGTATTTGTCTATCATTTAAGGAGGACCCATGGAACACAGCACAACCTTACGCAAAAACCCATCCCGTGAAACCTGTGAAGGTATCATAAAACGAATTCTTATGACAGAAGTACTAGAACACGGCAGTAATAAGCATTTTCGCTTTGCCTCTGACTTTATGAACTATTTTGAATCCTTGTATCCGGCTTCTGACGCACTTACCAAGCAGGTACAACGTGCAGTAAAAGCGATGGACATGCCAAAGGATGCCAATGGATACTTCATAGTCAACAAAACCTCTACTCAATTGGAGCAGGAGACCGAGCTTACGCATTTACTAAAGAGTGCGAGTGTGTCCATTCACCCAATGGAGCAGGTAGAAACTGTCTTCTTATCCGTAAATCCTTATCTTTGTTCCTATCTGATTCATATCATTGAAACCACGGAATCCTTTAAAGACAAGTACATTACTCTGGTAGAAACCTCGGGTGGCATACTAATTTATACAGAAAACAAGAAACAGCTGCTTATATTGTTAAATAGTCTGACAATTTAACCCTTCTTTAACGAAGTCGCAAAAAAGAAAAACGACAAAGTATACACCATGTATTTTGTCGTTTTTCTTTTGTTTTGTCTTATATTGTGTCTACACATGTCTTTTTAGAAAATCTACGAACCCGATTTCTTAAATTTTAGGAAAACCGAAGGTTTTTTATCGGAACATACGGTCTTTTCTTCTCCAGCGACGTTTTTTCCTATTAATTGGTCGAAAACGTTCCTTGCGTTGTCTTTTTACCTCCATATTGTGAAGGATTACGTAGTAATTATCATACAGATTCTTGCAAATTACAATAAATGCTATCACAACAATCGCTATCACAACGCCACCAACGATGTACAAAGGTTTCACCTCGATGACCTTTTTCTCTGGCTCTTCTTCCTCTATGATTGGAGACTCATCAAAAAAGCTCTCCTCTACCTTTACTCCGGAAACAACAATGTCTACACTTCCAACATTGTGATTACTATACGTATATTGCAGCTTGGCAATGACTTTTCCGGAGCCCTCCACATCTACCTTCGTACATTCTGCATCTGAGAAAGCCGCTGTTGCCGGCAGAACTACATATGCGTTCTCATCCAAGGTTACATAGGAGCCATAACTATTCATAACCCCCTTATTCACATCATTGTCTAAAACGGCACTTTCGTATTCAGCTATGGTAAATGCCTTAAAATTCTGAAAACAATACTCAAATAATTCTTTTGTTTCATCCCATTGTGCGGATGAACTGGTGCGCATTACAACACATACCAGGCTTAAGCCATCTTTCTCTGCAAAGCTTACCAATGTATTCTTCGCTTTGCTCGTATATCCCGTCTTTCCACCAGTGCAATACTCATATACTTCGTTAGAATCCTTATAACGGTGTAACAATTTATGATGATTTGCTAAGTAAGTTATCTCATCATGTTTGTTGGTTGGCGGAATCTGATATTTGGTCGTTCCCGTGAGAATTCGAAATGTCTCATTCTGATACGCTGCAGAAGCAATCAGTGCCATGTCATGAGCACTTGTCCAGTGCTCATCATCATGAAGACCATTGGAATTGCTAAAATGCGTATTTGTACATCCCAATTCTAACGCCTTCTCATTCATCAAATCAATAAAGGTCTGATAATCACCGCCTAATTTCTGCCCCACATGCTCTGCTACCGCATAAGCACACTCATTTGCTGATTCAAGCATGACAGCATACAGGCATTCCTCCATTGTCATCTGCTCTCCCACGTCTCTGGCAATATGTGAGCTGTCAGATGGTGTTTTATATACCGCATCCTTAGAAAAAGTAACCACCTCATTCAACTCGCAATACTCTAATGCCAGCAAAGTGGTCATTATCTTGGTAATACTCGCCGGGTAATTCACCTCATCCATATTTTTTTCATAAAGAATGGTCCCCGAATTCATCTCCATAACAATAGCACTCGGGGTATCAATGCTTGGTCCTTCCGGCCAGTACTGCTGATCTGCCTGCGCACTTACCGGAGCCGTTGTTGCCATAAGGGCTATCAAAGTAATTATACAAATACCTTTTTCCCATCTGGAAGTCTTATGCTTCATATGTTTACTCCTATGTGGATTTACTATCATTATTTAAGTATAAGATATTTCCGCACTTTCTACAAGAAAATATATAGAAAAACCCCTTTTGTTTTCTGGAAATTTATACTACAATAAGTAATGCGCAAAGATGCGCAAATTATTTAACTTAACAATATCAAGGAGAAGCTATATGAGACTTCGTAATATTCCTGGTGCTGATGAAGTTATTTCAAACAGCCCTATCTGTATACAACAGCCTATAGAACATCGTGGGCACTGGCAGCAGCTTTTTGGGAACACGAATCCAATTCACATTGAAATCGGTATGGGAAAAGGACGTTTCCTTATGGACTTGGCCGCACTGAATCCTGATATCAATTACATCGGTATCGAGCGATATACCAGCGTGCTGCTTCGTGCTGTCCAGAAAATGGACGAGCTTTCGCTTCCTAATGTGCGTTTCCTATGCATTGACGCCGCAACTCTCCCAGAGGTTTTTGCCCCAAACGAAGTGAATCGCATTTATTTGAACTTTTCTGACCCATGGCCAAAGGACCGCCATGCAAGACGGCGTCTTACCTCCAGTGAGTTCTTAAATCGTTATGATCAGATACTTGCGCAGGATGGACGTATTGAATTTAAAACAGATAATCGTGGATTATTTGATTTTTCAGTAGAAGAAATCGAGAATTCACCTGTTTGGAAGCTTCAGGTGAAAACCTATGATTTACATGAGGATCCAATGCTTAACTTTGGGAATATTATGACAGAATATGAAGAAAAATTCTCAAGCAAAGGAAATCCGATTTGCAAGCTAATCGCAACGAGATAATTTTTACCATTTTTCACAAAAAAAAGCACCGACCCCGCGACTACTCGCAAAACCGATACTTCTAAGTGCACCCTCAGGGGCTCGAACCCTGGACACCCTGATTAAGAGTCAGGTGCTCTACCAACTGAGCTAAGGGTGCATATTATGTTGTTTCATAAACGCAAAATTTATTATATAGTATAAATTTAACAAATGCAACTGTTTTTTTAAAAATTTTTAATTTTTTTGTAGAAAGGATATTTTATTATGCAAAAAGAATTCTATTCGAAACTAGAAGAGCGTTTTCTTAGATATGTTTCTTACTGGACAACCTCTGATGAAGAAGGCACTACTAATCCAACCAGTCCTCGTGAATTCGATTTAGCAAAAGTCTTAGCGCAGGAATTAAAGGATATGGGATTGTCAAAGGTACTCCTTAGCGATACCTGTTATGTATACGCTCTTCTTCCAGCCACTGCGGGTATGGAAGGGAAAAAAGCAATTGGTCTCATTGCACATATGGACACCGCACCGGATTATTCCGGAAAAGATGTTAATCCACAGATTATCCCGGAATACGCCGGAGGAGATATTCTGCTAAAAGGAAATAATACCTCTATCAAGGTGGCTGATTTCCCACACCTGGATGAATTAATTGGTCATCGGTTAATCACCACGGATGGAACCACTCTGCTCGGAGCCGATGACAAAGCCGGTATTGCGGAAATAATGACTGCTGTTGATGAAATTATGCACAGCGATATCCCACATGGTGATATCTGGGTGTGCTTTACGCCTGACGAAGAGGTTGGTATGGGGCCAAACAGCTTTGACTTGGATTATTTCAAGGCCGATTATGCATATACGGTAGATGGTGCTTATGAAGCAGACATTGCCTACGAGAACTTCAATGCTGCAAGTGCAGTATTTGATATTCGAGGGGTGAGCGTTCATCCTGGAGAAGCAAAGGATATCATGGTAAACGCCGGGTTAATTGCCTGTGAATTAGCCAGTCTCCTTCCTAAGCAGGAGACTCCATCCCACACAGAAGGCAGAGAGGGATTTTTCCATTTGACAGACATCGTTGGCGATGTCTCATCGGCAAAGCTTTCCTATATTGTAAGGGACCATGATAAAAACCTGTTTGAATCACGTCTTAACCTGCTTCGTACCCTGGAAGTTGAGATGAATCAGAAATATGGAGCTAACACTGTAGATTTAACAATTACCCACTCCTATGAGAACATGCTCTCTGTAATTGAAAATCAGATGTATGTCGTTGATTTGGCAAAGGATGCGATTTTCGCGGCTGGCTTAGAACCGGTTTCCTTACCGGTCCGTGGTGGCACGGATGGCGCAAGACTTTCTTTTATGGGACTTCCATGCCCGAACCTTGGAACAGGAGGCTACGGCTTCCACGGACCTTATGAGCACGTAAGCGTTACATCCATGGAACGTGTCGTATGCATTTTAAAAGAAATTATTGCAAATCCAATCGATAAATAAATATTCCTATTAAATACAAAAAGAACGGTTATGTAAGGACTTTAGGAAGCTTCTTACATAACCGTTTTCTATTTTCACCAATTCTGCAATTATAAATTGGCAATCAGTGCCGCAATCTCATCCGGGCTTAATTGTCTATTTGGGTCTGATAAATCCGGCATTGGTGGAACATCCTCCACAACCGGCTCTTCCAAGATTTCAGGTTCCGTCTCTTCCTCTGTGTTGCCTCCTGCCATACTTGCAAACAAAGCAGCAATATCATCTGCACTCATAGCTTTATTTGGATCTGACAAATCAATTTCCGGCGCAGCTTCTGCTACTGGAAGTTCTTCTAAGACAGGTGTTTCCTTTTCCGCAACCAGAGCCTCTTCCATATTTGGAGCTTCTTCGGTAATTAGA
>CAYMYV010000063.1:0-10077 GCA_964394775.1 uncultured Lachnobacterium sp.
GGGCATTAGCAATTCTTATTGCAGTATCCATGTTGCCGGTAGATGCTTTTGAGGCGGCACCAAATCGAAATAATAGAATTACACATGGTACCTCAAGTACAGTAATCACGGAGGATATGCTGACCACAGAGATACCGGCAGATTATCAGGTGAATGATGCCACACAGGGAAAGGCTGAGGATGGAGAATATAATAAGTTCTTCTTAGATGAGGATATTCAGACTGTTCAGCTTACCATTGATGAGAATAATCTGAATTACCTGCTTCAGAATGCCACAGATGAGCCTTATGTACTGGCTGAAAGCGTTACCATTGGTGATGCAACCGTAGGATATGTGGGATTTCGAACCAAGGGTAATTATACCCTGCAGCATTCCTATACAGATAATGCGGGTAGTGATAGATTTTCTTTTACAATTAACTTTGGAAAATATATAAAGAAAGCAGAATACGGTCAGAAACAGGACTTCTTTGGCTGTAACAAGATTAGCTTTAACAATTTCTTTTTCGATAAGACCATGATGAAGGAATTCTTTGCTTTAAAGCTCATGGATGAGATGGGACTTCCTACTCCACAGTATGGGCTGGCAAAGCTCTATATCAATGGAGAATACTATGGTGTGTATGCTATGGTAGAGGCCTTGGATGAATCCATTCTCGAGCAGTATTATGGTGTGGATGATGATGAACTGAGTAGTTATCTTTGTAAACCAACCGGTACGAATTTTAAATACGAGGATATCCTGAATAATCCGGCCCCATTGTGGGAAAATGATGAGGATACCTATGCAGACGTGGAGGATATGATTCCAACCGTTACTGAATGGGTTCGCAAAATCAATTGCCTGAGTGAAGGAACGGATTTTGATGGTAATAAGATTGATGTAAATAGTGAGGAGTATATAGAGCTTCTGAATCAGGTATATGATGTGGATGAAGTGTTAAGATACTTTGCTACCCACAGCTGGCTTTGTCAGACGGACGATATGTTTGATGGAAATCAGAACTTTGGTTTATATGTAGACCAGCAGGGAAAAGCGATGATTCTTCCTTGGGACTATGATTTGGCTTTTGGATGTTATTACCCAAGCTCTGCAGAAGCGACAGCAAATCTTGATGTGGATGTTATGTGGCGCAATGGCTTATGGGGACCATCTGTTAATGCGAGCACATTTTATAAGAATTTTCCATTATTCAATGTTATCTATCAGAATGATGCATTGATGGAAAAATACTATGGATATATGCTGGAGTGCTCACAGATTGCTGCATTAGGCGGAACACTTGCTTCTACAGGCAAAACCTATGAGCCGGGATATTTCAATTCCTATATTGAAGCGATGCAGGAGGAGGTAATTGCGGCAGCTTCTGAAAAACTGGCAGATAATGTGTATTATATGAATAATATTAATCAGCCAAGTGGTGTAAAGCAGGGCCTTCCAAATTTGTCTAGAATTATTGCAATGCGTGCAGTTGGTGTATATGCTCAGATAAAAGATATGGACACTACGGTATCCGGTGCAGGCTGTAACTTAGAGACCTTGGGAAATGCGATACAGGGAGAGACTACCAGACGAGGTAATATTACCATCGTAGATGAAGTGACAGGCATTTTTGCATCCGCAGTATATGGTGGAAGTAATCGTCAATCACCGATATTGAGTTTAAACGTGGTAGCACAAGGGGATACCTCTTATAGCAATATTCTTGAGGCAATTGGATGTAAGGAGGAAGCATTAACGCTGTATTCTTTAAATAATAATACTCAGCCGGTTGGTGGTTATACACTTACCATCCCAATGTCACAGGAGGGACTTAACGCCGGAAAAACATATGCAGTATATACATGTGCCGCAGATGGAACAGTGGAGCAGCTCGAGACAGTTATAGAAGGCAATCTCTATACCGTGAATGTGGATGATTTGAAGTATATTGCCATTGTAGAAGGCGGTAGTTTATTTGCAGGAATTACGGGCGAAAATGGACCGGGTATGCTTCCGTTCATTATAATTGCGGGAGTTGCAGTCGTTGCAATTGTTGTTGTCGTTGCTGTAGTTATGCGCAAAAAGAAGGTAGTTAACTCGGAAAAAGAACATGAATAGATAAATGACCCGATTTCTGTTTACAGAGGTCGGGTCATTATGTTTACAATCTATTCTGCGATGGCATTATCATCTAAAGTATTTGGGTTATTTAGCCACCAATATACGATGTTGATTAGTCCGCCAGCATAGAAGGATATGAGGAGATCAAGTTCTGGAGAAAGAGGAATCTTGTTCGCTACAACAAAAACGTATCGAAGTTCTATTAAATAAAAATTGAAATACACATATTTATCCGCAAAAAATTTATAAAAATTTAATGATATATAATGGACAAAAATGATAACATTGTTACGTAACTTACATATATAAAAAATTTGGACTCTTGGCAAATGATTAAAGATAAACTATCATGATAATTAACAAATGTCAATTATCATGGTTATATTACATAGAGATATGAAGTGTATAGGAGGATAAAATGGAACAAAAGCAAAAAAAAGGTAATTTCATGGAGAAGATGGCGACTTTTATTGTAGATAAGAGAAATCTATTCTTTCTGCTCTACATTTTTGCGGCAATTTTTAGCCTTTTTTCTATGAATTGGACTCAGGTTGAGAATGACGTAACCAAGTATCTGTCAGAGGAAACAGAAACGAGACAGGGCTTAGATATCATGAATGAGAACTTTGTTACCACAGCCGATGCACGTGTTATGGTCTCTAATGTGACATATGAGGATGCATTAGAACTGTATAATCAAATTTCAGAAATAGATGGTATTAGCATGGTAACCTTTAATGATACGAAGGAGCATTACAAGTATGCGAATGCATTATATGCAATTACGTTTAAAGCGGGTGCCTTGGATGCAGCGTCTATGCAGGCGTTGGATGAGATAAAGGTTCTATTGCAGGATTATGATGCGGTTTATGATACGTCGGTTGGCTATGATGAGAATGCTGAGCTTGCTAAGCAGATGGGAATCATTCTTGTAATTGGTGTGATAATCATTGTATTTGCGTTGATTTTAACCTCTACCTCTTATATGGAGGTTCCGGTACTTATGATTACCTTCGGTGCTGCTGCGCTTCTTAATATGGGAACGAACTTTTTGCTTGGTAAGATTAGCTTTATTTCGGACTCCGTTGCAGTCGTACTGCAGTTGGCCCTGGCAATTGATTATGCTATTATTCTAGCACATCGTTACTCTGCGGAGCATGAACTTCTGCCAGCAAGAGAGGCATGTATTAAGGCATTATCGAAAGCAATTCCTGAAATTGCAGCTTCCTCATTAACTACAATCAGTGGTTTGGCAGCATTAGGCTTTATGGAGTTTGGCATTGGCTTAGATATGGCAATTGTACTTATTAAATCCATAATCCTTAGTCTTTTGTCTGTATTTACACTTATGCCGGGTCTTCTTGTAGTTATGACACCGCTGATAGACAAGACAAAGCACAAAAAAATACTTCCTGAGGTATCTGCCATTGGACGCTTCTGTGTGAAAACCAGATATGTCATTGCTCCTATATTTGTAGTGGTGATTATTGGAGCATTTTTCTTATCTAACGCTTGTCCGTTCTGTTATTCTTATACCGATTTGCAAACCTCAAATATGAGTGAAAAGCAGATGGCATATCAGAAAGTAAAATCTGTTTTTGGAACCAGTAACATGGTTGCAGTAATGGTTCCAACAGGAGATTATGAGGCTGAGGCTGCGATTTTAGCAGAATTAGAAGCCTGTGAAGAAGTAAGTTCTACCATGGGACTTGCGAATATGGAATTAATGGAAGGATATGTGCTTACAGAGGCACTTACAGCCAGAGAATTTTCGGAACTAATTGGTCTGGATAATGAAGTCGCAGAGGTGTTATATAGCGCTTATATTATGGATGGCGCGGAGTATGGTCAGCTCCTTAGCGTGGATAGTATAAAAATACCATTGTTTGATATGTTCTGTTTTCTAAAAGATACGGTGGAAGAGAGCGGTGTCATATTAGAAGGCGAAATGGAAGAAATGGTAGAAATGCTGTCAATGCTTGACATGGCAAAGCAGCAGCTTCAAACAGAAGACTACAGCCGTATGGTAGTGTATCTTACACTGCCGGAGGAGGGAGAGGAAACCTATGCGTTCCTTGAAGAAATTCATAATATAACAGATAAATACTATGATGAAGCAGTTTATGTAATTGGTAATTCCACTAGCTCTAGAGATTTATCTTCTTCTTTTGCAACAGATAACTTAATTATTACATTGCTGTCAATTGTATTTGTTATTGCAGTATTATTATTTACGTTCCAATCAGCAGGACTTCCGGTTCTTTTGATTGTTGTTATTCAGGGAAGTATCTGGATTAATTTTTCGGTGCCAACGATTACAGATACACCATTGTATTTCTTGGGATATTTAGTTGTAAATGCGATTCAAATGGGTGCAAATATCGACTATGCAATTGTTATTTCGAGTCATTATAAAGAACAGAAAGAGACCTTGCCTCCAAAAGAGGCAATTGTGGTGGCGATAAATAAAGCATTCCCAACAATTATTACCTCTGGAACCATTCTGGCTGCGGCAGGTATTTTGCTTAGTATTATTTCGACTCAGCCGGTTATCTCTATCTTAGGTGGCTGTATTGGTAGAGGAACACTTATCTCTATGGCACTTGTTCTTTTTGTATTGCCAGGTATTTTGGTGCTGGGAGATAGGATTATTGAGAGAACAAGCTTTGAAATGAAGGGTATTGAACTCGGAGAGAGAGAAGAAACAGGCACAATGTTTGTAAGTGGCCGTGTTCGTGGATATGTGGATGGTATTGTTGATGCAGATATTGAGGGTATGCTTCACGGAAGAGTACACGCAATAATTGCAACGGGCGATGGTTTAAATGTGGTAGAGGAAGATCCTGATGCGGTCACAAAAGCAAAGGAAGCCTTTGAACAGGAACAGAAAGGAGGTACAGGCAATGAAGCATAACAGATTAGGAAAAGTAATTCGTGTTTTGACTCTCACCATGTGCTTGTTATTAAGCATCTTGCCGGTACCGGTTTGTGCAGATGAGATAGAATCAGATGGAGAAAACATGGTTTATATTTCCTCCACAGACGATTTACTCGAGCTTGCAGAAAATTGTCGCGTAAATACTTGGAGCATCGGAAAGACAGTTATCCTGATGGATGATATTGATTTGACGGGTTCAAGCTTTTCTGGAATTCCAACCTTTGGTGGAACCTTCTATGGTGGAGATAATACAATAAAAGGCTTTAACCTTACAGAATCGGGTTCTGTCGTTGGATTTTTCCGTTATCTTCAGGAAAGTGCAGTTATAGAAGGGCTCAGCTTAGAAGCAACCATTCAGCCAACCGGCAGTAAAAGTGTGGTTGGTGGGTTTGCAGGAAATAATGCAGGAACAATCAGAAACTGTACATTTAAAGGAACCGTCACAGGCTATGAGCAGATTGGTGGATTTGTTGGGATAAATGAAATCACAGGTTTGATTGAAAACTGTACCGTAAACGGTTCAATTCATGGAAGTCACTTTGTAGGAGGTATTGCAGGTGAGAATCATGGTGTGATTCGTCAGACTTTGAATAGTGCAGAAGTAAATACAAAGTCGATACAAAACTCTGTAAATATTGAAGATATAACACTGGACAACCTGATTAATACAGAAAGTGCTAATACTGCTACTGACATCGGTGGAATTGCAGGTATTAGCAGTGGCGTAATCCGTGAATGTACCAATACGGGTGATGTTGGTTATCAGAGCATGGGATACAATGTTGGGGGCATTGCCGGCGCACAGAATGGTTATTTGGTTGACTGCATCAATCAAGGAGAGATCCAGGGACGTAAAGAGGTTGGTGGTATCGTAGGCCATATGGAGCCTAATATCGTTTTAGACTATGACATTGATAGCTTCCAGACGCTTTCACAGCAACTGCAGGAGTTATCTGTTGTGTTAAAGGAATTGCGTGCGACAATAGAAAAGAGCAGTACTGAAATTAACAATGAGATGGATGCCTTGGAAAAGGACATCAATACAATTGAAAATGCACTTGATGTTATTTCAGAAGAGCTGAAGCTTGAAGAGCAAGAAGAAACAGATTTTGAAAATCTGATTAGTCAGATAGAAGATATTGACTTCGATAGAATTTCTGCCGCACTAAGCGATTTGAGTTCTTCCGTTGCAGATGCATACGAGAGAATCTCCAATCTTCAGATATTGGTTAGTGAATTTTCAGACAAGGTCACTACACAGCTAAATGAGGTTGTGAAAGAACTGGATAAAGTTATCGGAACAGTGGAGAACATGGACGATAACCTGAATTTTTCCATCACGGATGTATCCGACGAAGATACCGAAGAGGATACCTTAGGAAAAGTGTCTAACTCCGTTAATTATGGTAAAGTTTCGGGAGAACTAAATGTCGGTGGAATTGCAGGTGTTTTAGCAGACGAAACAGATTTGGATACATATGAGGATGTGGAAATATCAGGAGATATCTCTTTGAATGGAAGCTACCGAATGCGAGTGGTAGTAAGAGATTGTAAGAATTTTGGTACAATTGCAGCTAGCAAACAGTATGTTGGCGGTATCACCGGACAGATGGTAGTCGGTGCTGTATTAGAATGCATCAATATGGGGAATCTGGATGCAATAAGTGCAGATTATGTGGGTGGAATCGCAGGTAAAAGCTATTCGGTCATTCGAAACTGTAGTAGTAAGAGTATTATTGCAGGAGATACCTATGTTGGTGGCATCGTAGGCGAAGGAGATGAAGTAACGGATTGTTATGCATTTATTTCTATGGAAGCCTATACAGAAAAAGCCGGTGCCATTATGGGAAATGCGAACAACTTGCCGGAAGGTACTGAAGAAGATTTGATTCTTAGAAATTTCTATTTCATAACAGGAAAGGATATTGGTGGTATTGATGGAATCAGTTATACCTGCGCAACGGATAAAGTAGATTTGGAAGGCTTCTTGCAGCTGCCAGAGCTCGATGACCTGCTTCGTACAGTAACCATACGTTTTCTTGTTGAGGGGGTCGAAGAACAGGTGATTTCTATTAACGTAGGTGATTCCTTGGATATGAACTCGATTCCGGTAATAGAGGTTGAAAATGAAAAAGAATATAACTGGGAATTAGTTCCTACAGTTGTTTCTAAGCTATTGGGAATGGGAGAAACAATTCCAACAGAATATATTTCTAAGGAGAGTTTAACAGATATCTTATTTGACCAGACTTATGAAGCGGCCTTCGACTTGAAAACAACAGTGATTAAGGGGACTAAGAAAAATGAGACCGGTTTAGCAACAATCCTTGCAGAAGGTATATTTGCAAAAAACACTAGTATTGAAATTACGGACATATTATCGGATGTAGCAAGCATTGATGGTAAAGAAGTGGTTGACGGCTGGAATGTGACATTATCAAATACAGGAGTAAGTAAACTCCATTATCTTATTCCAGAAGGTATGCATGCAGAATATGTAAAGCTCTATATTCAAACCTCTGATAAAGGCTGGGAAGAAAGAGAATTTGTAGTGGATGGAAGTTACGCCGTGTTTGAGTTCGCAGACGGTGATGTAGAGTTTGCTTTTGTGGAGGATTATAGTGGAATTATTCAGACAGTAGCAATTGCAGGTGGCGGCGTGGCCATTGTGTTGTGTGTTTGTGTGGTAATATTCATTTTAAAGAAATTGCACAAGAAAACGGTGCGTAAGGCATCTTAGAAAAAAACACCGTAAGTGTTAGCAGTGTGTATAACAGTTACGGTGTTTTTATGTATAATAGATTGTCTAGAATCCAACGTCTTCGCCAACAAGAATAACCTTGATACGGTTTGGAATGCGGCTTGCTCTTGTGATAACAATCTGGTCGCAGATTGTATCGGATAAGCAGTTGCCACATACACCATTGATTGCACAAGGGTTGTTTTTACCTAAACGGATGCAGTTCTGTGGAGAAGCTACATTGTGGACGCGGCTTATACCTTCTTCCACGTTTTTTACAATCTTGTTCATGCCGGCAACAACGATAACATTTTCCGGTCCATAGATAAGTGCGGCAACGCGGTTGCCGTTTCCATCGATGTTTACCAGTTCGCCGTCAGAGGTGATGGCGTTAGAACTCATGAGGTAGTAGTCCGCAGAGAGTGCATCATGGAAAATCTTCTTGGTTTCCGCTGGATTAGCAGCTTTGTCGCGGTCATAAAGGGTGACGTCCTCACGGGCACGAAGTGCATTCAGAATACCGGTTTCTACTAAGGTAACAGAGCCTCCAAAGGAAGCAGTTGAGCCACTTGGAACAAGTGACATTGCTAATTTGCACGCCTCATCAAGGGTATCACAATAGTAACTTTCCATATGGCGTTTGGTAAAGCCCTTCATAACGGTATCAGCAAGCGTTTTATAATAGTCTTTTTTAATACTCATGGGAAAACCTCCAAAATCTATGTTTTGATAGATATAGTATAAAGATTTTGGAGCAGGATTTCAAGCAACCTGCTAAATTTTAGTTGTGTTTTGACATATCTTAGAAATGTGATACAATTAAAAATTAATCGGTAAAATATAAATTTACAAGAAGTAATAGAAAAGGTAAGTAGTACAATGAAAAACATGAAACGATTATTATCTTATTATAAACCACACATGAAGATGTTTTGGGCGGATATGCTGTTTGCGACGCTTTCCGCATGTATCGCATTATCGATTCCGCTGATTGTTCGATACGTTACTAATACGCTTATCTATCTTCCGGCAGAAGAAATTGTACAGCAGATTGTGATAATTGCTATTGGTCTGGTGCTGCTCATTGCATTGGATTTTTATTGCAAATTCTTTATTGGGAATTATGGTCATGTGATGGGTGCAAAAATCGAATACAACATGCGTGCAGAGATATTTGACCATATGCAGAAGCTGTCTTTTTCCTTCTACGACGACCAGAAGGTGGGACAGCTTATGAGCCGTATCACAACGGACTTGTTTGATATTACAGAGCTATTGCATCATGGACCAGAGAATATTATCCTCTCTGTATTGAAAATTACAGGCGCACTTATTATTCTTACCAGCATTAATCCGACATTGACCTTGGCAGCATTTGGGGTGCTTCCATTTATGTTTGCCTATGCGTTTATTTTAAACCGCAAAATGCGAGGCGCATTCCGTAGAAACCGCCAGAAAATTGCAGAAATCAATGCTCAGATAGAGGATAACCTGTCCGGCATCCGCGTGGTAAAATCCTTTGCCAATGAAGGGGTGGAAAATGAAAAGTTTAAGATAGGTAATGATGGATTCCTGTCTGCGAAAAAGAATAGTTACTTTTTCATGGGAAGCTTTCAGGCGGGAGTTGGCAGTTTTACGACGCTGATACAGGTATGCGTAATTGTTGTAGGCAGCTTGCTTATTGCAAAAGGCCAGCTTGAGGTAACCGACCTTCTGACATTCCTTCTGTACATTGGTGTATTTACAGATCCAATTCGTACCTTGATTGACTTTACCGAGCAGTTCCAGAATGGATACAGCGGTTTTGAGCGTTTCTTGGAAATTATGAATACGGAACCAGATATTGCAGATGCGCCTGACGCAGTAACACTGACGGATGTAAAAGGGGATATCACCTTTGAGAATGTGACCTTTAGATACAATGATAATTCAGAAACGGTATTAAATAACGTGAATCTGGAGGTTCCGGCGGGCTCCTATATGGCATTAGTTGGCTCCTCCGGTGCAGGAAAGACGACACTTTGTTCGCTGATTCCAAGGTTCTATGATGTGAATGGCGGAACTATCCGTATTGACGGAAAGGATATTCGTGAAGTGACTTTAAGAAGTCTGCGCAGTCAAATTGGTATTGTGCAACAGGATGTGTATCTGTTTGCAGGAACGATTTTTGAAAATATATCCTATGGTAAACCGGGTGCAACCATGGAAGAGGTTATTGAGGCGGCAAAAAATGCTAACGCCCACGAGTTTATCATGTCATTTCCGGAAGGATATAATACGGATATCGGACAGCG
>CAYMYV010000064.1:0-9935 GCA_964394775.1 uncultured Lachnobacterium sp.
AGAAGACATTGAATTATAGACAACAGTAAGAATACACTTCTTAGAAATTCAATATCCTGTTCATTGACGTAGGGAAGCCCCCCTGTCCCGGCATAGAGATAGGGCTGCGCCCAGGATGAATTGCAACAGCCACTTTCTGTTGACATGTATCGACAAAATAAATAGTTGAGTATATTTTATATTGGTCTGGTCGAAATAACGATTATTCGTTAGGAATGGAGGCTATTATGAGCAAATTAAGTGTCGCAATTGCGGATGATAATGAAAGAATGTTACGATTATTGGAGAATCTTGTATCTGCGGATGAAGAACTTCATGTGGTAGGTACTGCCAAAGATGGCGAAGAAGCATACAAGCTGATTAAGGACAAGGAACCGGATGTTGTACTATTGGATATGGTAATGCCAAAGCTGGACGGAATTGGTGTGATGGACAAGATAAATAATGATACATCAATTCGTAAAGCTCCTGCCTTTGTGATGATTAGTGCAGTTGGACAAGAGAAGATTACAGAGGCTGCTTTTTCACATGGTGCGGATTATTATATTATGAAGCCATTTAACAATGATATGGTGATTAGTCGAATTAAGAATATACGAAACACACGAAGTGCATCAGATATGAAGATGGTAAACGCCTATGCAAAGGTAAAGGAACCAACAGAAAAGGATCTTGAGACAGAGGTTACATCCATTATTCATGAGTTAGGAGTACCTGCACATATCAAAGGGTATCAGTATTTAAGAGACGGAATTGTGATGTCGGTACAGGATATGGAGATGCTTAATTCGGTGACAAAAGTCCTATATCCAACCATTGCAAAAAAACATCATACAACGCCAAGCCGTGTCGAACGTGCTATTCGTCATGCGATTGAGGTGGCATGGAACCGTGGTAAAATGGATACGATAGACGAAATGTTTGGATATACGATTAGTAATTATAAAGGGAAGCCTACAAATTCTGAATTTATTGCCCTTATTACAGACCGTATAAGATTGCAGAATAAGGCGTAATGGAGTATAATGATACTAATAATAATTCTCATGGGAGGGTTCTATGAAAAAAATATTATTAGTATCTTCTGAAGCAGTTCCATATATAAAAACAGGAGGTTTGGCAGATGTTGTCGGTTCATTGCCAAGATACATGAATCCTGACGAATATGATGTTCGCGTAATTTTGCCGAAATATGCATGCATGGATCAAAAATTTTTGCCAGAGCTGCAGTTTGTGTGTCACTTTTATGTGAATTTGAACTGGAGAAAACAGTATGCCGGTATTTTTAAGTCAGAGTATAAAGGGATTACCTATTATTTTGTTGACAATGAGTTTTATTTTGCAGGAAATAATCCGTACAATAATATTCATGAGGATGTAGAAAAATTCGCATTTTTCTCAAAGGCAGTTTTGATGGCTTTGCCATATATTGATTTTTGCCCGGATGTGATTCATTGTAATGACTGGCAGACAGGACTTGTTCCGGTTTTCCTGAAAACAGAGTTCTATCAGGATAGCTATTATATTGGTATCAAAACAATATTCTCTATCCACAATATGAAGTTTCAGGGGCGATGGCATGTTCGTGACATTATGGATATTACCGGGTTGTCCTCAAGTATTTTCACCTCTGACAAGCTAGAATCCTATGGAGAAGCAAACTACTTAAAGGGTGGTTGTGTATATGCAGATGCTGTTTCAACGGTAAGTCCAAGCTATGCAGAAGATATCACAACGCCAGAAGGCGGCGAGGGCCTGGATGGTTTGATGTCAGCACGTCGTGATAGCCTGTATGGCATAGTCAATGGTATTGATTATGATGATTTTAATCCAATGACGGATAAGTCAATATCAACTCTTTTTTCAGACAAGGATGTTGCTAAAGGAAAAGCAGCAAACAAAGAGGCGCTGCAAGTGAGTATGGGGCTTCCAAAGAAAAAGGATGCATTCCTAATTGGTATGGTATCTCGTCTCACAGAACAAAAAGGCTTTGATTTGGTTGCATATGTGATGGAAGAGATGCTGGCTACGATGAATGTACAGTTTGTGGTACTTGGTACAGGAGAGTATCGCTTTGAAGAGATGTTTCACTATTTCCAAGGGAAGTATCCTGATAAAATCAGCGCTTATATTGGATATTCCGAAGAAAAAGCACATCAGATATACGCATCCTGTGATGCATTCCTTATGCCGTCCTTATTTGAACCATGTGGTCTAAGTCAGATGATGTCTATGCGATACGGAACGATTCCGATTGTTCGAGAAACTGGTGGATTAAAGGATACAGTAGAGGCATATAATGAATATGAAAATACGGGAACCGGTTTTTCATTTGCTGCCTACAATGCACATGATATGTTACATGTTATTAAATATGCGTATCAGATTTATTCAAAACAGAAAAAACAATGGGATGGTATTATAAAGCGTGCAATGGAAGCTGATTTTTCATGGGATTCTTCCGCTAGAAGCTACGAAGAATTGTATGATAAATTGATTGCTCAATAACGAATAATTCATAAAAAGACGGCAGAATCTGCCGTCTTTTTATTCCTTTTTGAGCTTTAAAATTCGATGCTTCCGGTATCCTTATTAAATAAATACGCGTGTTCACCAAGAATTTCAAGGTCGCTTACCTGGGTATCATTTACTTCCTGTATCAATGCATCCAGTTCCTCAAGTGAATGTTTTTTAGAAGCATTCTGTTCCGGGATAATAAGTACTTCATGAATACTACTTGGAAGAATGACAAGATCGCTATCTAATTCATTTGCCAAAGCTTCCAATACTCCAGGGTAAATCATACAAGACGCGCCATGGACCTTTAAACAGTTCGTAAGAATATACATCTGTGGAGGCGCAGGAAATGATATCGTTTGATGGGTAAATTGGTCCAAGAAGTTTTCCATACTATCTAGTCTGTGAGGAAGTAATTGTGGGGTGTTTCTCATGGCAATTTGGTATAGTTCTTCCGGTTTAATATTCCATAGCTGTAAATGCTCATGATGAATCAGTATGGTTGCATATTCATTTGAAAATTCTGTGACGGTACAAACAAATACAATTGCCAGGTCCATATATGGAATATATGGAACTTGGCGTAGTAAAACCTCATTACGCCTGCGATTTATTAGTTTAAATACAATTCTGTCTCGTGCCTTGGAAAAATCGGT
This sequence comes from uncultured Lachnobacterium sp., assembly GCA_964394775.1. Lineage (GTDB taxonomy): Bacteria > Bacillota > Clostridia > Lachnospirales > Lachnospiraceae > Roseburia. Next base: position 3,174 of record CAYMYV010000064.1, read on the forward strand.
AAATACAGATACGTCAAAGTCTTGCTTTGGTCGATTGATTTGATAGGTCATAAGAATATCTTCATAGATATCTTCTAGGGAAACACCGCCTAAATAACGGTGATAGTAGGGATTTAAGTAGATGGTTGGAGATACATTGAGTATGGGGTCCACAATGAACAAGCCATCGTATACAATTCCGTTATTTTTGGTGATTTGCTGAATGGTCACTTTTTGACCGGAATCTAGCTGACTGCTAACATATGCTTTTACATTTTCAATAAATTCCTGATATTTCATAATTCTCCTTGTGGTCAGGATATCCTTGAAAAGTAATATAAAAAGAATCCACGAAGCATCTGCTTCGTGGATAAATGTACCATATTATAATTGAGATTTCAAGACTTGCCATAAATAATTTAAGTAGGCGGTTTTTTCATCGCTTATTGCGGTATATACTTCGCATTTTTCCAAGGATTCCTTTGATGGAATGATTGCTTCGTTGCTGCGGATATCCTCATCTAAAGCTTCCACAACAGGGGTGAGAGGAGAAGCATAATATACATATTCAAAATTAATCATTCCGATATCTTCACGACAAAGGAAGTCAATGAAAGCAAGTGCGGCTTCTTCGTTTTTGCAGGTCTTTGGAATAAACCATGAGTCTACCCAAAGGTTAGAGCCTTCTTCCGGAACACTGTATGCGAGATTCTCGTTATAATCCATTGCATAAGCGGCTTCGCCAGAGTAAACCAAAGCCATATGAGCATTTCCTGAAATCATTTCGTCACCGATTTCATCAACGAAATATGCATACACAATAGGAAACTGCTCATCTAAAAGAGCTAAGGCATCCTGTAATGCGGCATCATTTGTTTCATTTAAGCCATATCCTAATAATTTAAGGGCAGGAGTGAAGCTGTCTCTTACCGAGTTCATCATAATAATTTCATTTTTATGATTTTCGTCCCAGAGACATTCCCAAGAAGAAACCTCTTCCTCTGTCACCTTCGTTGTGTCATAGCAGATACCTAAGGTGCCATAAAAATATGGAACGGTATAGCTGTTATTTGGATCATAGGATTGTGCCAGCTCTAAAATATCGGTATCTAAATTACTATAGTTTGAAAGTGAAGAGTAGTCCTGTTCTAATACTTCACCTTCACTGATGAGCTTCTGGATAATATATTCAGAGGTACAAATGACATCATAATCAATGGCGCCTGCTTTATATTTGGTATACATTTCTTCAGGACTTTCATATTCTTCGTATTTTACATCGATACCGGTTTCTTCCTCAAACTGCTTCAAAGCACCGTCGTCAATGTATTTACCGTAGTTTAATACGGTTAGGGTTTTGCCGGAAGCTGCCGACTCCTGGTTTTCGCCGTCCTGGCTGCATGCACTCAGGCTGGATATTATGAATGCGGTTAAAAGACCGAATACAATCAGTTTATTTTTCATTTTAAACCCTCTTTACTTCCTTGGAAGATTTTTTGGTAGGATGAAAGTTAATTGCAAGGAGCAGAATCAATACGGTAAAGAATAGAATTGTTGACAGAGCATATAACTCCGGCTTAATTCCTTTTCGAAGCTCCGTATAGAGCATGGTGGACAAGGTGTTTACACCAGCTCCTTTTGTAAAGTAGGTAATACTAAAATCATCCAATGACATCGTCACAGCCATTAAGAAGCCTGAAAATACACCGGAACGAATCTCCGGCCAGGTCACCTTAAAAAATGCATACAGTGGTGTAGCACCTAAATCTAAGGCTGCTTCATAGGTTGAGTGATTTGCGGCTTTTAGCTTTGGCAGTACATTCAAAATTACATATGGAATGCTAAAGGTAATGTGTGCTATCAAAACAGTTACAAAGCCTAAATCCATGAATTTAACAAATAAAAGCATCATCGAGATACCGGTTACAATATCTGCATTCAATAATGGAATATTGGTTGCTCCAAGGTAAAAGGTACGACTTTTACGTTTCATCTTACTAATACCCATAGCTGCCATAGTTCCAATGATAGTTGATACAACCGCAGAGATTAAAGTAATCTGTAGGGTTGTTGCAAAAGCAGACATAATGGTTTCGCTTGTGAAGCATTCCACATACCATTTTAATGTAAATCCACCCCATTCCACACGAGTTTTAGAATCGTTGAAGGAGAGTACGATTAATACAAAAATAGGCAGATATAAGAAAAGGAATATCAGTGCCATATAAGCTTTTGATAATATATTTGTTGCATTTTTGGCAGAGAATTTCGAGCCTCGTTTAGCAATCGCTTTAGGATTCTCATATGAACTCGCAGAGTTCTTTGTTACCATACAGCAGTTCCTCCTTCCCCATCTTTATCAAATACATTGGTAATCGCCATGCTAACCATAACAAATACCATCAGAACAAAGGATAAGCCGCTTCCGACATTCCATTGCATGCCCTGCATGAAGCTTTCTTCGATAATATTACCAATTAGAAGAACCTTGCCACCACCTAAGAGCTCAGAAACTGCAAAAGAGGTTAATGCAGGAACGAATACCATAACAATACCGCTAATAATACCTGATACTGTTAGTGGCACAATAATTTTGAAAAATACAATAATGCTGTTTGCGCCTAAATCGTGAGCAGCCTCAATATAATCCTTTTTGATACGTGCCATGGAGTTATATATTGGCAGAATCATAAATGGCAGATAATCGTATACCATACCAAATACAACGGCTGCAGGTGTGTTTAGGATTGTTACAGGCTCTAAACCAATTCCCATAAGAAGAGAGTTTAACACTCCGTTCTTGTTAAGAAGCAGCTTCCATGCAAGGATACGAAGCATGAAGTTCATCCACATTGGAAGCATAAAAATAAATACAACTAGGCTCTGGTTCTTAATCTGAAGATTGTTAAGAATCATTGCAAGAGGATAGGCAAGCAGCAAACAGATGACAGTACAAGCCAAACCCAACTTTAAGGAAAGCCCCATGGCTTTTATATTTACAGGGTCGGTAACTGCTGTAATATACTCTAATGTAAAGCTACCATCCTCATTAAAAAATGCATAGTATAGAATCATGGCAAGGGGAAGAATGATAAAGCCAATGATCCATACCAAATATGGACCAGCCAGAAGCTGTTGTTTTAGCTTATTCATCAATTTCTACTGCCTCCTCATCTGCACTTTCCGGTTTGTTCATAATCTGAATGTTAAATGGTGTTACCTTAAGTCCAACGTGGGAGCCAACCGGTACAAGCTTGGTGGTATGTACAAGCCATTCATAGCCGTTTGCCATAACATCCAATTCATAGTGAACCCCCTTGAAGATAAGAGAAGTAACGTCACCCTCCATATATCCCTCCGATGGGTCAACAAGCTCTACGTCTTCCGGACGAATAACAACGTCAACAGGCTTGTTTGTACCAAAGCCTTTGTCAACACATGGCATTTTTACACCAAGAATTTCAACAACCTCATCCTGAATAAAGGTAGCATCAATAATATTACTTTCACCAATAAAGTCAGCAACGAAAGCGTTTTCCGGTTCATTGTAAATCATCTCTGGTGTACCAATCTGCTGAATGTAGCCCTGGTTCATAACAACGACGGTATCCGACATCGTTAAGGCCTCCTCCTGGTCATGTGTTACATATAAGAAGGTAATACCAAGCTCTTCCTTTAAACGAATCAATTCGTACTGCATGCTCTGACGCATTTTAAGATCCAATGCTCCAAGAGGTTCGTCAAGCAGAAGCACCTTTGGCTCGTTAACGATAGCACGGGCAATTGCAATACGTTGCTGCTGACCACCGCTTAAAGAGTCGATAGAGCGGTTTTCAAAGCCATCCAGGTTTACGAGCTTTAATGCATATTTAATCTTATCATTGATATAAGCTTTGCTTTTTTTACTGATTTTTAAGCCAAATGCGATATTCTCGGCAATTGACATATGTGGGAAAAGAGAATACTTCTGGAATACCGTATTCAGTTTTCTTTCGTTAGCAGGAAGATATGTAATGTCCTGTGAGTCAAAAAGAATCTGACCTTTGTCAGGAGTTTCAAAGCCACCTAAAAGACGAAGGGTAGTAGTCTTACCACAGCCGGATGGCCCAAGTAAGGTTACAAATTCATTTTCTCTTACATATAGATTGAATTCATCTAAAACTAACTGCTTTCCATAGGATTTGGAAATATCCATAAATTTTATTAATTCCTTTTTCATGTCATGTTCCTTTCGTAATTAAAAGCTTGGTGGGTTAGAAACCCAAATCAAAATAGCATCTCTGCTGGATTTGTTCTCAATATAATGACGCTTACCGGCTTTGAAATAGAAGGCTTCGCCTGCACGAACGATGTGATTCTTACCACCAAAGTTAATGCGAACAGTTCCTTTTATTATATAGCCAAACTCTTCGCCGGAATGTGGTGCGAGAATTTCAGAAGTGCCACCCGGTTTCAAGGTCAAACGTACCGGCTCCATGGAATTCTTCTGTGCATTTGGAACAACCCATTCCACAAGAGAATTGTGTTCTTCATCGCTTTTTTCGAAGTAATCCGCTTCCTTAAATACAATCTGCTCCGGCTCTTCGTCGGTAAAGAATTCCGCGGGAGTAGTTCCAAGACATTGAATAATATCCAGAAGTGTACTTATTGATGGGGTATTCTGATTGCGTTCGAGCTGTGAAATGAATCCCTTGGTAAGCTCAGCCCTGTCAGCAAGCTCCTGCTGAGTGAGACCATATTGGATTCGAAGCTCCTTCATACGGTTGCCGATATCCATCTGTTTGCCTCCTAATAATTGATTTTATGTTTATAATTAATGCTACAACTCTAAAAGTTGACTTTTTGTTTACAATTAATAAACAAATTCATTTTATACCATTTATAAAGAATGTCAATATGAATATAAAAGAAATATAAATTTTTTGAAAAGAAAAACAGCAACCTTATATCAAAGATTGCTGTTTCTAATAAGCCACTAACCGGGATCGAACCGGTGGCCTACGCATTACGAGTGCGTCGCTCTACCTACTGAGCCATAGTGGCATATAATATTGTTCTGTCAAACGACTTTTATATAATATCAAAAAAAAGATTTAAAATCAACTTATTTTATTATAGAATTTGTAATTAAATTTCATTATTTTATTGTTCTTTTGAGGATAAATTGTTATAATTGCAAAAGCAAATCATTTTGAGGAGTAATTTACATGAAAGATAAATTAAAAAATATTTGGAATAAAGTAAAAGAATTATTTGGAAAGGTTCGAGAAGGAATGAAGAGTTTGGCTTCTAAAATCAAAGAACCACTAAAGAAGATTGATGTTTTAAATACAATTGTTGTGTGGGCACGAAAATACAGACTTGTTCTTTCAATGGTATTTTTCTGTCTTGTGATATTAACATGTATTCTTATTGCAACCTTAGGTTGGAATGAATTTGTCGTTCCTGTATGTGTACTTATGATTATTGAAGCCGGAATGGCAGTATTGTTATACAAATCAGAATTGTGGATGCATGGAATTCTGTTGGTAGCACAGCTTGTAGCCGGAAAACTCATTGATAGATTTCCACTTGTTATAATTTGTATATTAGCGTATGTGGCAGCAATTGTTACACTTCATTTTGCTTTTAAAAAGGGAAATCATGAATAATCATAATAAACATTTGGTTCAGAATTATCACTTGGTAATGCTTCGTTTAATCAAAGAAAATTGTGACGAAAATAAGGTGCCGCGGCTGTTACTTCACAGCTGTTGTGCACCTTGTAGTTCTTATTGTCTGGAACTGTTGTCGGAGCATTTTGAGGTCACGGTGTTTTATTATAACCCGAACATCTATCCGCCAGAGGAATATCATATGAGAGCCAGGGAACAGGAGCGTTTTATTGAGCAGTTTCCGACAAGGCATCCGATTTACTTTGTGGAAGGAACCTTTGATACGGATAGGTTCTATGAGATGGCAAGAGGGATGGAACAGCTCAAAGAAGGTGGAGAGCGTTGCTTTGCATGCTATGAGATGCGTCTGAGAGAGTCTTGCAGGTATGCAAGGGACAACGCATTTGATTTTTTTACAACCACGCTTTCTATTAGTCCATTAAAAAATTCGGACAAGCTGAATGAAATTGGGGAAAAATTGGAAGAAGAGTATGGTATTGCATACCTTTACTCGGATTTTAAGAAGCAGAACGGATATAAACGTTCTACTGAAATATCGAAAGAATATGACATGTATCGTCAATATTATTGTGGATGCGTGTTTTCAAAGAAACAGCGAGATGATGAAATTGCAGCTCGTCAGAGAGAAAGTGAGGAATAAGATTATGGCACAGTTATGGGGCGGACGCTTCACAAAAGAGACGGATAAGTTAGTATATAATTTTAATGCATCGATTTCTTTTGACCAGAAATTCTATAAAGAAGATATTGAGGGCAGTATTGCTCATGTTACGATGCTTGCTGCAGTTGGTATTTTAACAGAAGAAGAACGTGATGATATTACCGCAGCCTTAATGGATATCAAAGAAGAGGTTGATAATGGCACCTTAGAAATTACAGAGGAATACGAGGATATTCATAGCTTTGTGGAAGCAAATCTGATTCAAAGACTCGGTGACACCGGCAAAAAGCTTCATACAGGAAGAAGCCGTAATGACCAGGTGGCACTGGATATGCGCCTTTACACCAGAAAACAGGTTGAAGCTGTAGATGGTGAATTGATGGAACTTTTGCAGACCATCTTGCATATTATGAAAGAAAACACACAGACAATTATGCCTGGGTTTAC
>CAYMYV010000065.1:0-9912 GCA_964394775.1 uncultured Lachnobacterium sp.
TTTTCCGCGATGTAACCAGCGTATTACAGGATGCAGACGGCTTACAGCTTGCAATTAACGAAATGGCAAAATTATTAGAAGGTGTAGAATGTGATGTTATCGCAGGTGCAGAGTCCAGAGGCTTCATTTTTGGTATGCCTCTTGCATATTTATTGAAAAAGCCATTTGTTCTCGTCCGTAAAGCAGGAAAGCTTCCTTGCGAAACGCTTGCGAAAACCTATGACTTAGAGTATGGTACAGCAACCATCGAAATCCACAAGGATGCGATTAAGCCGGGGCAGAAGGTTGTATTGGTAGATGACCTTATCGCTACGGGCGGAACCATGAAGGCAGCTGCAGAGCTTATTGAAGAATTAGGCGGCAAGGTTATTAAAATGCTGTTCTTAATGGAGCTGGCAGGTCTTGAAGGACGTAAGACATTAGAAGGATATGATGTTGCATCTGTAGTTGTGTACGAGGGCAAATAGAATTGTACCAACAGCGCATGCTGCAAACAGTGTTTATAATTTACATAAAACAAAAAATTTTGTGTCATACTATCTCATATATTGAAAAAGGAGAGATAGCATGAACCAACAGGTAGGAAGTGGGAGTCTTTGTTTTTCAAAGACTCCTTTTATTATTAGTACCGCCTCAATTGTAGGCAAAAAAGAAGGCGAAGGACCTTTGAAAAATTGTTTTGATGTAATTGGTCAGGGAGACGAGAAATTTGGGGAAGATACTTGGGAATCCGCAGAAAGTGCTTTGCAGAAGCAGGCCCTTACGCTCGTGCTCGGCAAAATTAACCGTCAGGCGACAGATGTAAGATATCTTTTTGCCGGAGATTTGTTAGGACAGGATATTGCATCTTCCTTTGGGTTAAAGGAATTTGAGATTCCCTTGTTTGGATTATACGGAGCTTGTTCTACGTGTGGAGAATCCTTGTCGCTTGCTTCTATGACTGTGGCGGCAGGATATGCGGATTGTGTGGCGGCGGTTACCTCCAGCCATTTTGCCAGCGCAGAAAAGCAATTTCGTTTTCCACTTGAGTATGCTAACCAAAGACCGATGTCTGCCACATGGACAGTCACCGGCAGCGGAGCATTTCTTTTGGTATCCGAGGAAAAAATGGAAGAGTGGAACATGAAGCCATTTGCCAAAATTACAGGAATTACCACGGGAAAAATTGTGGACTTTGGGGTAAAGGACTCCATGAATATGGGTGCAGCCATGGCGCCTGCTGCCTGTGATTTGATTTATCGTCATCTGCAGGATTTTGGAAGAACGCCAAAGGATTATGACAAAATAGTAACCGGAGATTTGGGAACCGTTGGAGCAGAAATTCTTATAGATTTGTTAAATCAGAAGGGATATGACATTTCAACGGTGCACGAGGATTGCGGTATCAAAATTTTTGATGGAGAGACGCAGGGTACCGGTGCAGGTGGCTCCGGATGTGGCTGTTCAGCTGTAACCCTGAGCGGACATTATCTAAAGGAATTGCAAAAAGGCAGATTAAAAAGAATTCTGTTTGTGCCAACCGGAGCGCTGTTGTCTACCGTAAGCTTTAACGAAGGTCAATCTGTGCCGGGAATCGCCCATGGCGTTGTAATTGAGCATGTAGAGTAGGAGGTAAGGGAAATGGATTATGTGATTGCATTTGTAGTAGGTGGAATTATCTGTGCTCTGGCCCAGATTTTGATGGATAAAACCAAGATGCTTCCGGGCCGTGTTATGGTACTTTTGGTATGTACAGGAGTGGTGCTTGGCGCCATTGGAGTATACGGTCCGTTTTCTGAATGGGCAGGCGCGGGAGCGAATGTTCCCCTGCTTGGATTCGGAAATACGCTTTGGACAGGCATGAAGGAAGCCATTGATAAAGAGGGATTTATTGGGATATTTAAAGGTGGATTTACAGCCTGTGCAGTAGGTGTGTCAGCTGCGCTGGTATTATCTTATATAGCATCCTTGATTTTTGATTCAAAAATGAAAAAGTAGAGAATCCTTGAAATCTGTGGGGAGAAGTGATAACATGAACCTGTGTTCAATGAGCGACGGCCATGGGATATTGTTTATATGGGAAAAGAGGAAATTCATGAAAAAACGCGTCACTTCAACCGACAAAATTCTAGAACAGGCACTTTTGATTGCAAAAAAAGAAGGTGTAGATAAGCTTAGCATCAGAAAGCTTTCTTCTGCTTGTGGAATTGCAATTGGCTCTGTTTATAATTACTATCCGGACAAAGAGACCCTGGTAACCGCAGTTGCAGAGGAATTCTGGAATAAGATTTTTGTGGACCAGGAGAAGCTGTATCACGAGGGTATGGGATTTACACGTTTTTTGGAACAATATTATAGTTATCTGTATGCAAAAATGGCACCGTATGACAGAAGCTGGGTGCGTGATTTGGAGGGAAAGATTCCAATGGAAGAGACCATGCGCCTTTTTTGCAAAATTTTAAATGAGGATGAGCGCGTAAACCCATCGATTTGGAATATGGAATTTCAGCCCGATAATTTCTGTAAATATGTATTTACCAATATTATGGCATTGCTACAGTCCGGTGAAATGAATTGCCGTTTTTTCATATATTTGCTAGATAATTTGCTGTATGAAAAATAATGAATTGCAACATACTAATTTCAAAATTGAAAGGAGTATGTATGATGAAGCGATTCAAACTTTTATTTTTATCTGCAATCATGATAACAGGTGCGTTAAGCTTTACCGCATGCGGCAACAACAATAATAACGACACAGAAGCACCATACGAGGACGAGACAAATAACAATGTCAACGACATGAATGATACCAATGACATGAATGATACCAATAACACCAATGATACTAACAACACACTCGGTGATGATATCAAGGATGGTGTAAATGGTGTAGGTAATGTCATTGAGGATGGTATAAATGGCATTGAGAATGGTATTGACAACGGAATTGATGATATTGAAAACAACATGAACAATGAAAACAACATGAACAATGGAAACAACATGAACAATGGAAACAATATGAACAATGGAAACGGTACCACTGAAAATGACACCTCTCGTGGAACCAGCAGCTTACAGGATGCAGGTCGTAATCTTGTAGATAGTGTGAAGGAAGCCGGCGATGCAATTCGCGAGGGTGTAAAACAGATTACAAACAACACTAAATAGTTGTAACTAAAAAGGAAAAAATAAAATGACAAAAGAGACTTATATAAAAATGACCCGGCCATTCCGTACCCCCGGAATGGCTAAGGGGATACATATTACAAACAAAGTATGTACTATGGTGATGTATGTGGCGTATCCCTTATTACTTATATATATGCTGTGGCAAAAGGATAAGGATTTGCTACAGGCAGTGTTAGTACCGGGGATAAGCTTTGTAGCACTGACGATTTTTCGGGCATGCTTCAATCGTCCAAGACCATATGAGACCTTTGAGACGTCACCGGTTATCAAGAAGGATACCAAGGGGAAATCCTTCCCAAGCAGACATGTGTTTTCTGCAATGGTAATTGCCATGACATTCCTTTTGGTGTCACCGTGGACTGCGGTTGGTGTTATATTTGTAGTACTTACGGTGCTAATGGCAATTGTAAGAGTTGTGTCGGGTGTGCATTATCCAAGTGATGTGATTGTGGGCGCAGCCTTTGCAATCGTCGTTGCAATCATCGGATATATTGTGATATAAGACTCGTTTTGGCGGGTCTTTCTGCATTTCCATAGAATAAATCTCTTTTTCATTAGAAAAAAATGTGGTATTATATCATAGACGTATTCTAAAGGAGTTCAACGAGATAACCATGATTAAGTTAAGACGTTTCATATATGTTACTTCAATTATAACAGCGGTACTTTTCTTATGTACGGGCTGCAGCAGTGAAAGAAAAGAGTCACAGCTTTTACTTCGGGAACAAGGCATTGCCTACCTGGAAAATGGAGAGTATGAGAAGGCACTTACCGCTTTCCAGAGTGCTTTGGATGAGTCCCTGGGTGAAATTAATGAGACGGCACTGGATATCTGCTATTATAAAGCAGAAGCTCAGTATCTGTCCGGCGATGCGGAGGCCGCAGCGGCCACTTACACAGCAGTCATTAATTATAACAATGATCCAAAGGCATACTATCTAAGAGGAAATCTGTATTATAGTCTCTATCAACCGGTAGAGCCGGATTTAACGAGCTCTCAAATGTCAGTGGATTATGAAGCTATGGCACTTGCAGATTATGAGCAGGCAGCGAAATATGAGAAGAGTGATTACGAGTTGTATATCGGAATTTATGAATCACTTTTAGCACATGATAAAGAGCAGGAAGGCATAGAGTATCTGAACAAGGGCTTAGCGCTTAAGGGAGATTCGGCCTACGATAAAATGCAAAAGGGCTGGATGAACTTCCTGCTTGGAAAAAACGAAGAGGCATTGACTCTGCTTAAGGCAGCAGCAGAGGGAAAGGAATTAGAAGCCTATTACTGTCTTGCAGAGGTATATCTTGCAATGGATGATATGGAAAATGCCACCAACAACATGAACGCCTATATTACTTGTGGAATTGCAGATTCCTACAAGCTGTTTCATATTGCAGAAGCGCAGCTGTCAAAAGCCAATATAGATATGGCAATTACCTGCTTAGAAGCTGCACTTAGATTAGAAGAAGTACCAAATAAACAGGTAGTTATGAAAACATTAGTCATTGCCCATGAGCAAAACAACAATTTTGTCGCAGCTCGTGATGTGCTGACAGACTATGTAGAATTGTATCCGGAAGACGAAGAAGCCGCTAGAGAGCTTACGTTTCTGGAGACACGCTAAATTATAGAAAAGTACGCCCTGCCGTGAAGCATCAAACATAAAATGATTCCGTCGTACCGGAAGCCGCTGTTTTATGTCTGATGTCTTGTGGCAGGGCGTAGGATTTGGAGGAATCAAAGTGTCGGAAATACATGAAATAAAAGATATTGAGGAGAGAGTCATCCTCGTTGGTGTCAGCGAACAGGACGGAGATGACGCAGAGGATTCCTTAGTAGAACTGGCGGAGCTGGTAAAGACTGCCGGAGCTACCGTGGTGGGAACCTTAATTCAAAAAAGAGAAAAAATACATCCGGGAACCTATGTGGGAACCGGTAAAGTGGCTGAGATTGCAGAGCTGATTGAAGAAACCGGTGCAACGGGTATTGTATGTGATGATGAATTATCACCGGCACAGATGAAGAACCTGGAAGCACAGTTAGATACCAAGATAATGGATAGAACCTTGATTATTCTGGATATTTTTGCAGCAAGAGCTTCTACCAATGAGGGTAAGATTCAGGTAGAGCTGGCACAGCTAAAATACCGTATGAGCCGTCTGACGGGCTTAGGTCGTTCCATGTCCCGTCTGGGTGGTGGTATCGGTACGAGAGGACCGGGTGAAAAAAAATTAGAGGTGGACCGCAGATTAATTAATGACCGGGTGGCTCAGCTTCGCCGTGAATTGGAGGAGGTTGTAAGGCATCGCGACGTTACAAGGGCTAAGCGTGAGAAGCAGAATGTGCCGGTTGTAGCGATTGTCGGATACACCAATGCAGGCAAATCAACGCTCTTAAATCACATGACAGATGCAACCGTATTAGAAGAGGATAAGCTGTTTGCAACCCTAGACCCAACTACAAGAATACTGGAGCTTAGTGGCAAACAGGAAGCACTTTTGACAGATACGGTTGGTTTTATCAGAAAGCTGCCGCATCATCTGATAGAGGCATTCAAGAGTACCCTGGAAGAAGCAAAATATGCAGATATTATTTTCCATGTGGTAGATGCTTCTAATCCACAGAGAGATAAGCAGATGCATATTGTATATGAAACTCTGGACAATCTTGGGGTAAAGGACAAAAAGATTGTAACACTTTTCAATAAGCAGGATGCCAGAACGGATAACGAGCCACTGCATGATTTTCGTGCGGATAAAACACTTGCAATATCTGCTGCAAGGAACGAGGGACTTGAGGAGGTCAAGGCAGTCTTAGAAGAGCTCCTTCGCGAGGATAAAATCTACATTGAGCGCGTAATCTCTTATAATAATGCAGGAATTATTCAGCTGATTCGTAAGCAGGGAGAACTGATTTCCGAGGAATATGTGGCAGATGGAATTGCAATTAAGGCATATGTTCCGATGGAAGTGTACGGGAAGTTAGATTAAACAAGACAAGGAGGCATTCCGGACATACCCTGCCCCGTCTTGCTCCGTCTCCCTCTTACCCGCTACAATAAGACAATGTTGAATTTCTAAAAAAAACCTTGTTACTATTGTTTATATTTTATGTCTTTCAAAAATTCGACAATCCGGGGGATTATGTACGTGGCTGGGAAACACATTTGGGGTTTTTGTAGTTTCTCTTACGTGGGCGGCTGAACAAAATGTAAAGTGCCATGCAAATGTCTGAGACGCTGTCTTGCGTCGAGTTTTTGCATGGCACTTTTAATATCAACTTTGCGAAGTCGCCCACTTAGAGAAACTTGAAAAGCACAACGTGTTTCCCAGCCACGTACATAATCCCCCGGATTGTCGAATGTTGAAAGACACAAAAACATCTAGTAACAAGGTTTTTTAAGAAATTCTAACATTCTCTTCTATGAGCGGGTAAGAGGGAGACGGAGCAAGGCGGGACAGGGTATGTCCGGAATGCCTCCTTGTCCTGATGCGAACTTTATAGATATTTTATGTATATTTAGGTTGACATTTTAAGTAGCAGGCATATAATAATTGTTAGCGTGCTAAGTTTATTTGCTTAGCACATTTTATTGAGTATAAAAATCAAAGAAAGAAGGATTCAAACATGCATATGTTAAAAACCTTAGCGGCTCACATAAAGGAGTATAAGAAGGTATCCATTATTACTCCAATTCTTATGCTGGGCGAAGTATTGATGGAAACAATCATCCCTCTGATGATGGCCTCCATTGTTGATGACGGTATTGATAAAGGTAATCCCACGCATATCTACGTGATGGGTGGACTTATGGTTATCGTAGCCCTTTGTTCACTTGCATTTGGTGTAGGTGGAGCGAAGTATGGTTCCATTGCAGCAATGGGATTTGGTAAAAATCTGCGAAAGGCGATGTTTGAAAATATCCAGACATTTTCCTTTGCAAACATTGACAGATTCAGTACATCCAGCTTAATAACCCGTATTACAACAGATGTTAGCAATGTACAGATGTCATATCAGATGCTGCTTCGTATTTGTATGAGGGCGCCTGCCAGCCTGCTTTGCGCGATGCTGATGAGCTTTTTTATTAGTCCACAGCTTGCAAGTATATATCTGATAGCAGTTATTCTGTTAGGTGCAGCGCTTATTTTTATTGCAACAAAGGCGATGAAATATTTTCAGGCTTCCTTCAAGAAATACGACAAATTGAATGAAAGCGTACAGGAAAACGTATCAGCAATCCGCGTGGTAAAAGCCTTTGTACGTGGGGATTACGAGAAGAAACGTTTCCATAAGGCATCACAGGATATCTATGATACTTTTGTAAGAGCAGAAAATATTGTTATTTGGAATAATCCACTCATGCAGCTTACAGTATATAGCTGTATTCTGTTAATCAGCTGGTTTGGTGCACGGTTTATCGTAGCCGGGGATTTGGAAACCGGTGACCTTATGGCGCTGCTTACATACTGTATGAATATTCTTATGAACCTCATGATGCTTGCTATGATTTTTGTTATGTCATCAATGAGTGTTGCGAGTGGTAAGCGTATCTGTGAAGTACTAGAAGAAAAGGCTACTATCACAAATCCGGACAATCCGGTTTATGAAGTGGAGGACGGAAGCATTCGCTTTGAAAATGTAACCTTCCGTTATTCCAAATCTTCAGAAGCACCAGTGTTAGATAACATCAATCTGGAAATCAAATCGGGTGAAACCATTGGTATTATAGGTGGAACAGGAAGTTCAAAATCCACTCTGGTTAATATGATTAGCCGTCTGTATGATGTAGACGAGGGCGCAATTTTCGTAGGTGGAAAAGACGTAAGAGAATATGACCTGGAGACACTTCGTAATCAGGTATCGGTAGTATTGCAGCAGAATGTATTATTCTCCGGTTCTATTTTAGAGAACCTTCGCTGGGGAGATGTAAATGCAACAGAAGAAGAGTGTATCGAGGCGTGTAAAATGGCTTGTGCGGATGAGTTCATCCAGAGCTTCCCGGATAAATACAACACCCACATTGAGCAGGGAGGAACCAACGTATCCGGTGGTCAGAAGCAGAGACTTTGTATTGCAAGAGCGCTTCTTAAGAAACCAAAGGTGCTTATCCTTGATGACAGTACCAGTGCGGTTGATACTGCTACGGATGCAAAAATCCGTGCGGCATTTAGAACTGCAATTCCGGGTACAACCAAGATTATTATCTCACAGCGTATATCTTCTCTTCAGGATGCAGACCACATTATCGTAATGAATGATGGTCATGTGGATGGATTTGGAACGCACGAAGAATTATTAGAAACAAACGCAATTTATAGTGACATATACGACGCTCAGACGAACGGCGGCGGAGACTTTGACGAAGGAGGTGACAACTAATGCCAGGACCAGGACCAAGGGGCCCAAGAGGACCAATTCCAAAAATTAGCAACCCGGGAAAGCTTTTGGCACGCCTTATGAGGTTTCTCCTTTCGAGATATGCAGTACATTATATTGTAGTTTTGATATGTATTCTGTTATCGGTATTTTGCAACATTCAGGGAACGCTTTTTATGCAGACCCTGATTGACGATTACATTGCTCCTATGATTGGGTCAGCAAATCCGGATTATGCACCACTTCTTGCAGCGATGAGTCGTGTGGCAATGTTTTATGCCATTGGTATTATTGCAGCCTACGTTCAGCAGAAGATATTGATATATGTATCTCAGGGCTGTATCCGTGATATGAGAAATGAGCTGTTTTCTCATATGCAGGATTTACCAATCCGCTATTTTGATACGCACGCGCACGGCGATATTATGTCTGTGTATACCAATGATATTGATACCTTACGTCAGATGGTCAGCCAGAGTATTCCACAGATGTTTAATAGTGTTATTACAGTAATTAGTGTATTTGTTAACATGTGCATCTTAAGTGTGCCACTTACAATTTTGTCGGTATTAGTTGTAGTGGTTACGGTTATGGTGTCTAAGCATTTTGCCGGATTCTCCAGTCGTTACTTTTTGGCACAGCAGCAGGATTTGGGTAAGGTAAATGGCTTTATCGAGGAAATGCTAAGTGGTCAGAAGGTGGTTAAGGTATTTACCCACGAAGATGAAAATATGGAAGACTTCAACGAGCTGAATGAGACGCTTTTTGATAGTGCAAATAATGCGAACTTCTATGCAAACTGTATGGGACCAATCAACAACAATATTGGTAACATTGGTTATGTACTTTGCGCTATGATTGGTGGTGTGTTGGCGTTAACCGGCTTTGGCGGATTTACGCTTGGTAAATTGGCAAGCTTTTTGACATTTAGTAAGAGCTTTAATCAGCCAATCAACCAGATTACCCAGCAGATGAACAGTATTATTATGGCTTTAGCCGGTTGTGAACGAATCTTTTCATTATTAGATGAAGAACCGGAAACAGACGAAGGTTATGTGACTTTAGTAAATGTAAAAGAAGAAAATGGTGTATTAGTGGAAGCGGAAGAACACACCGGAAAATGGGCATGGAAGCATCCACATCAGGAGGATGGAACCATTAGTCTGGTTCCACTTAGGGGAGACGTAACCTTTGATGATGTAGATTTTGGTTATGTGCCGGAAAAAATCGTTCTTCACAACGTAGATATGTTTGCAACCCCTGGTCAGAAGCTTGCGTTTGTAGGCTCTACCGGTGCAGGAAAAACAACAATTACGAATCTGATTAACCGTTTCTACGATATTCAGGATGGTAAAATCCGT
>CAYMYV010000066.1:0-646 GCA_964394775.1 uncultured Lachnobacterium sp.
ACAAAGCACTAACAAAAACTATATGTTCTCATAATGTGTCGGCAAATAAACTGTACTTGTGCAATTTGCCAATTCAAGTTTTAGAAAGCACCTTTTGACACCCGAATCCTTATAGGAAATTGCGTCGTCAGACGCATCAAAAAGCGTCAGAATGACGCTTTTTTATAGAAATGTATTGACAATATGCATTGTTTGTATTACTATCAATAATACAAATGATACAAACGACCAATACATAATAAACAGGGCAAATGAGACAAATGAGGTAAATAGGGCAAATAAGGAAATAGGGCAAATAAGGAAATAAGACAAATAAGGAAAATAAGGCAAATAAGGAAATAAGGCAAATAAGGAAAATAAACCAAATAAGGGAAATAAGGTTTTAATATGGATATATAACAAATTTTTTCGTGTCCACTTTGAGGGTACATTTTTAAATTGTGGAATGGGTATATGGCAATTTTTATACGCTAATACCCACGAATTTCAAGATTATGTGGGTATTACATAGTGATTTATATAAATATACCCAAAGAGAGCGAAAAGAGGAATATTTGAGGAAAAAAGAGTGGTATAGAGAGATGCTTTTTCTCTATATACCCACTTTTGATTCATGAGCACTAATTTACGATTGACGAAGTCTATT
>CAYMYV010000066.1:746-9895 GCA_964394775.1 uncultured Lachnobacterium sp.
TTTCGCTTCATGAACAGTATTTTTGATTCATGAGCACTAATTTACGATTGACGAAGTCTATTTTTCGCTTCATGAACAGTATTTTTGATTCATGAGCACTAATTTACGATTGACGAACACTATTTTTTGATTCATGAAGTCTATTTTTCGCTTCATGAACTCTATTTTACGATTGACATATCAATTGTTTTGAAGAATTACTTGAATTGAGTGCTATTTGAAGAAGATTGCAGGTTCAAAACAGAATTCACGAGGTTTGTAAATGATAATATATATATGTACATGTTCTATTTTAGCAAGAAATTTTGTAAAGCATGTAAGAATAAGATATTTGAGGATTTAATATGCATGATAGAATGATTTTATGGGGGCAGAAGTGAAAAAAGCATGTTGAAAGGACAAAATTGAGATGAAACATGCTTTTGGAGTATGATAGACAAAATGGAAGTCGTGCAATCCCTCGCAAGGATAAGCCGTGCAAACGCACAATTTCCAATTGGTGGAACACATGAAAGGTTCGGTTTATCGGTGTGACAATTTCTAATTTGTGTGAATGATATGATAAAGAAGGAGGTTTACGAATCGTGGTTATCGCAATTAACGAGTATTCAGATGTGCCAATTTATTTACAGATTCGAAATCAGATTGTGCTTGGAATCTCAGATGGCAGGCTTGCGCCCGGAGAACAGCTTCCGACTGTGCGTGGACTGGCAGAAGAGATGGGCGTCAATTCCATGACGGTGAATAAGGCGTACCAGATGCTTAAGCTGGAGGGGTATATCTATACAGACAGAAGAAATGGTGCGAAGGTTCGCGAACGCTTGGAATTTTCCAAGGAGCTTCCGGCAGAATCGAAGGAACTGTTACAGAGAGTGATTTCTGAGGCAAAGATTCGGGGGATTAGTAAAGAGGAATTTTATAAGTTGTGTGAAGAGTATTTTGAATGATGCAATCGGATGCACAAAACGTAGGATAGAACTGTATGAGGTATACAGCGTTTCTTAAATAGAATGGTTGAAAAAGGAAAGTGAGGAAAAGGTTATGAACTGGTTAATGACAGGAATATTTGTTATAACATGCTACCCAATTTTATTTGTTATGTATTTTATGTTAAAGGATGCGGCAGATAAAAATGGTCTGTGTTTTGGTGCAACCTTGAAAAAGGAGCTGCGAAGCGATGTGGCGGTAAAAGAGGTTGAGGCTAAATTTCGCAAGCGTATGAAATGGAGCACCATCATTATGGCAGTCGTGCCAATACCATTTGTGTTTATTCCATATTTCTCTATTAGCATGTCGTTATGGATGATTTGGATTCTGGTTTTGTGTTTCCTTCCATCGGTATTTTTTGCAATGGCAAATACACGGATTAAAGAACTGAAGCAGGAGAAAGGCTGGACGGAGGAGCACAGTGTTTCGTATACGGATTTAAAAACGGCTTCTGTACCAAGAAAGGTAAAGCTGGTTACCTTTTTACCAACACTGATTCTTAGTACGATTCCGGTTGTCATCGCATTTCTTATGTTCCGGGGATATGGATATGAAATATATGGATGGCTTGTGGCTACATTTGCTATGTGTACCTATCTGTTTTATGCCTGTGCTGTTTGGACAGATAAACAGAAAATTGCGGTGATTTCAGAGGACAGCGATGTCAATATGAACTTTGCCAGAGCGAAGAAACAGGTGTGGAAGAATTTTTCATTGGTTTGTGCATGGACGAATACCGCATTTACATGGCTGATGCTGTTTTTAATGTGGCAAAGCGGCATGGCGGTTATTGGTATTATTTGGGGAAGCGTCTTATACGGTGTGGTAATCATAGCTGCTACGGTATGGCTTATTAAAAAAATCTGGGATATCAATAAAAAATACGAAGCAAAGAGAACCATGGTCGACGTGGCAGATGATGATAAGAACTGGCTCTGGGGCATGGTATACTATAATAAAAATGATAAGCACTTCATGATTGAAAGCCGTTTTGGAACAGGTACTACGGTAAACCTTGGCAATAAAGCTGGTATGATAACAACAGTCGCGTCGTTTGCGGTACTGCTTTTGCTGCCGGTTATTTGTATCTGGATGATTATGGTGGAATTTACACCAATTCAGGTAACCGTGGAAAATGACACGATTATTTGTGAACAGCTTAGTGTGGATTATGAGATTCCGTTAGCGGATATTGATGCATATGAAGCAGTAACAGAGCTGCCGGAGATGACTAAGGTCAATGGAATGGGTATGGATAATGTCCTTAGCGGAACCTATGAGGTGTATCGTGAGGGCATGTTTGAAGTGTTCTTAAATCCGCAGAATGAGCTCTTTATTAAAATTACTGTGGATGATCTGACATATTACATCGGTGGAGTGGATGATGCCATGACACAGGAAGTGTTGGATGCAATTGAGGCGTATGGGAAATAAGTGTAGTTATGGAAGAAGGACAGCAATGAGTACGCTGTCCTTTTTTTTGATATTTCACAAATATGTAATTTTGTTGCATGATGCCCCCTTTTTTGTTGTGACTTGATTTGGGTATCTTGCAAAGAAATATCTTCACGTTATAATGAAAGCATAGAAAATAGCTTGCGCTATGTAAGGCGCAAAAAGCAGTATGAAAATAATATTTTTAGAGGTCAAAGGAGAAGCAAAAATGATTTGGCAGAGCGTATTGGAGAAATTCAAAGAGTTATTTGGCGATGAAGGTGAAATTGGTGTTTATTTTGCACCGGGCCGTGTAAATATGATTGGTGAGCACACTGACTATAATGGAGGACACGTATTCCCATGTGCCCTTACCATTGGTACATATGGTGTTGCTCGTAAGAGAAATGACAAGAAGCTTCGTTTTTATTCTATGAATTTTGAAAATCTCGGTGTTTTAGAATCAAGCGTTGAGAATTTGAAACCTGAAAAGGAAGCAGATTGGACCAACTATCCAAAGGGAGTTATGTGGGCATTTGGCGAAAAAGGCATGCCTGTTGAATATGGTATGGACTTATGTTTGTTTGGCAATATTCCAAATGGTTCCGGACTTTCCTCTTCTGCGTCAGTAGAAGTATTAACAGGATTTATTTTAAGAGATATGTTTGGCTTTGATGTAACAAATCAGGACCTTGCGTTAATCGGACAGTACTCAGAGAACAAGTTCAATGGTGTAAACTGTGGCATCATGGACCAGTTCGCAATCGCTATGGGTAAAGCAGGTCATGCGATTTTTCTAGATACTGCAACCTTAGAATACGAATATGCTCCAATCAAATTGGAAAATGCCAAAATCGTTATTTCATGCAGCAACAAGAAACGTGGACTTGGCGATTCTAAGTACAATGAGAGAAGAAGCGAATGCGAAACAGCATTAGCAGAAATCCAGACTGTAAAAGATATCCAATCTCTTGGCGAATTAACAGAAGAAGAATTCGAAGCAGTAAAAGATAATGTAAAATCTGACATTCGTATTCAGAGAGCAAAGCATGCGGTATATGAAAACCAGAGAACTGTAAAAGCAGTAGAAGCTTTGCAGGCAAACGATGTAACCTTGTTTGGTGAACTTATGAATGCTTCTCACGTATCCCTTCGCGATGACTACGAAGTAACAGGTATTGAGCTTGACACTTTAGTAGAAGAAGCATGGAAGGTAGAAGGTGTAATCGGTTCTCGTATGACAGGTGCCGGCTTTGGCGGATGTACGGTAAGTATTGTAAAAGATGAAGCGGTTGACAATTTCATTGCACAGGTTGGCAAAGCATACGAAGCCAAAATTGGATATGCTGCTGATTTCTATGTGGTAGAAATTGGTGATGGTCCACAGAAGCTGGCATAACATATTTGGTGATATTTTGTAGTAGTTGTGCTACCCTGCGCTAAAGAGGCGTGTCAGTACTGCTCCTGGGGGCTAAAAGGAAAAAAGGAGACTAAAAATGATAGCAACAAGAATCTTAGAATTAGTAGAATATGGTCTGGTAACAGGCTTGATTCGTCCAGAAGATAAGATTTATACCATCAACAGCCTGATGGAATTATTCCAGATTGATGATATTGAGGATAGTGAATTTACATCCTTTAAAAAACGTCTGCATTATGATAATGGCTACACTATGACTCAGGCAACAGCAGAAGCGGCATTAGAAGATATCCTAGAAGATATGATGACTTACGCATACGAAAATGGCATCATGAAGGAAAACAGTATCGTATACAAGGATTTGTTTGATACTAAGATTATGGGACTTCTTGTGGCTCGTCCAAGTGAAATCCGTGCGAAATTCGCTGGATTGTATGAAAATGAGTCAGCTCTTGCAGCAACCGATTATTTTTATAAATTAAGCTGTGACAGTAACTATATCCGCCGTCAGCGTATCAAAAAAGACCAGAAGTGGACCACCGATACAGAGTATGGCACACTGGATATTACGATTAACCTATCCAAACCGGAAAAAGATCCAAAGGCTATTGCGGCAGCAAAAAATGCAAAGCAGTCTGCATATCCAAAATGCCAGCTTTGTGCAGAAAATGAAGGATACGCAGGTCGCGTAAATCATCCGGCAAGACAGAATCACAGAATCATTCCTGTAACCATTAATAACAGTGACTGGTTCTTCCAGTATTCTCCATATGTGTATTATAACGAGCACTGTATCGTGTTTAACGCGCAGCATACACCAATGAAGATTGAGCGTGCTACATTTGGAAAACTTTTGGATTTCGTGACACAGTTCCCACACTATTTTGTGGGTTCTAACGCAGACCTTCCAATCGTAGGCGGTTCGATTTTAAGTCATGACCATTTCCAGGGCGGACATTATACATTTGCTATGGCAAAAGCAGAGATTGAAAAAGAAATCGTTTTTGCAGGTTTTGAAGATGTGAAAGCAGGAATTGTAAAATGGCCTATGTCAGTAATCCGTATCAGTGGACCAGACAAGGAAAGACTTATCGAACTTGCAGATAAAATCTTAAATGCTTGGCGCGGTTACACAGATGGGGAGGCAAACATTTACGCAGAAACAGATGGAGAACCACACAACACCATCACTCCAATCGCAAGACGCCGTGGCGACGATTTCGAGTTGGATTTGGTGCTCCGTAACAACCTTACAACAGAAGAGCATCCACTTGGTGTATATCATCCACATGCACATCTGCACCATATCAAGAAGGAGAATATCGGTCTTATCGAGGTAATGGGACTTGCAGTGCTACCGGCTAGATTAAAGGATGAGATGGCAGAGCTGAAACATGCAATTTTAAATGGTACAGACCTTCGTTCCACCGAAACGCTTGCAAGCCATGCCGATTGGGCAGAAGAGTTCCTTAAGAAATATGATGATGTAAATGCTGATAATGTAACAGAGATTATCCGCAAGGAAATCGGACTTGTATTCTCAGAGGTTCTGGAAAATGCCGGTGTATATAAGTGCGATGAGGCCGGCAGAGAAGCATTTGTAAGATTTGCTCAGAGTGTAAAATAATGCTTGGCAGTTCCCAACCGAATAGCAGAGCTGTAAATAGTAGAAAAAGTGTCAATCAGGAGATTGACACTTTTTTTAAATAATTTCCAATCTTTTCTAGACAATCCAAGGTAAATGGAGTAAAGTTGTTAAAGTAGGTCAATTTGCCCATTTCCGGTTTCGGTTTGGGAATGGGGTATATGTAACAATAGAAAGAAGTGTTATTGAAATGAGTAACTGGGAAGAAAATGTACGAAAAGTAATTCCATACGTTCCGGGTGAACAGCCAAATAGGGAACAGATGATTAAACTGAATACAAATGAGAATCCATATCCGCCAGCTCCAGGTGTGCAGAAAGTTTTGAAAGACTTTGTGGTGGACAAGCTGCGTTTGTATCCAGATCCAGTAGTTGGAAAATTGAATGCGGCGATTGCCGATTATTATGGTGTGAATAAGAATCAAGTATTTTCAGGCGTAGGTTCGGATGATGTACTGGCTATGATTTTTATGACATTCTTTAATTCAAAGACACCAATTCTGTTTCCGGACATTACGTATTCTTTTTATGATGTTTGGGCAGATATGCTTCGCATTCCATATACGAAGATTGCCTTGGATGAAAACCTATGCATTTGTCCGGAAGATTACAATCGTGAAAGTGGCGGAATTGTTTTCCCAAACCCAAATGCACCAACAGGAGAATTGCTTCCAATTGCACAGGTGGAAGAGATTATTCGCAATAATCCTGAGGTTATGGTAGTTGTGGATGAGGCATATATTGATTTTGGGGGAGAGAGTGCGCTGCCGCTTGTTGCGAAATACGACAATGTCATTGTGGTTCAGACCTTCTCTAAGTCCCGTTCAATGGCAGGCTCACGAATTGGCTTTGCAATTAGTAATGAAAAAGTTATAAAGTACCTAAATGACGTAAAATATTCCTTCAATTCTTATACGATGGATGCGCTTACCATTGAGCTTGGAACAGCGGCAATTAAGGATAAGGAATATTTTGGAGAAACAAGAGATAAAATTATTGCAACAAGAGAGTGGACCAAAGGCGAGCTTCAGAAGCTTGGATTTACCTTTGGGGATTCTATGAGCAATTTTATCTTTGTGACACACAAGGACTATTCTGCAGTGGAATTGTTCAAGGCACTGCGCGAGAAGGATATCTATGTGAGATATTTTAGTAAGCCGGAAAGAATTAATAATTACTTACGCATTTCAATAGGGACAGATGAAGAGATGCAGAAAATGGTAGAGTTTTTGAAGAGCTATATGGCTTAAGGAGGAAATATGAAATTAATTGCAGATATTATTAAAGGAATTATTATCGGAATAGCAAATGTAATTCCAGGTGTAAGCGGTGGAACCATGATGGTATCCATGGGTGTATATGAGAAGATTATTGGAGCAGTAAATAATTTGTTCAAGGATCTTAAGAAGTCAATTCTTACATTATTACCTCTGGGAATCGGTTTGGTATTGGGAATTGCTCTTTTCTCATATGTAATTCCATATTGCTTGGAAAACTATCCGTTCCCAACATCCTTCTGCTTTATCGGTTTGATTATGGGCGGTGTTCCGGCAATTATTAAGCCGGCAAAGGAAAGCCTTGCAGAAGAAAATAAAAAGCTTTCCATTGTACACATTCTGGTTTTTGCAGCATTGTTTGCTTTGGCGGTTGTTATGGCTGCAATGAATGAAACAGAAACCAATTCGGCAAATTTTGAATTAAGTCTTGGTTTTGCACTGATTATGTTTTTGGTTGGTGTGATTTCTGCAGCAACCATGGTTATTCCGGGTGTAAGTGGCTCATTGGTTCTTATGATTCTTGGCTTCTATTCAGGAATTATGAGCAGTATTAGTGGTTTTATTACAAGCGTATTAAAACTTGATTTTGCAGCAGCGCTTCATTATTGTGGAATTTTAGTGCCATTTGGACTTGGTGTTATAGCCGGTATTTTTGCGGTTGCAAAATTGATGGAATGGCTATTTGCAAAATATCGTTCACATACCTATAGTGGAATTTTAGGACTTATCGTGGCTTCCCCAATTGCA
Organism: uncultured Lachnobacterium sp.; assembly: GCA_964394775.1. Taxonomy (GTDB): domain Bacteria; phylum Bacillota; class Clostridia; order Lachnospirales; family Lachnospiraceae; genus Roseburia. Next base: position 8,256 of record CAYMYV010000066.1, read on the forward strand.
ATTATTTTAAAAATGGGAAACAATAATATTAATAAATTTACTGTTATTTTGGGAATCGTTCTGTTAGTAGTTGGAACCTGGTTCACTTATTGGTTTGGTAAAAAGACAGAAGGAATAGAATAATGTTTGGAAAGAATTTTACTTTTGGAAAACAAAAAGTAAATAAGAATAAGCTGGTCAAAAGCGTGTTTGATTATGCTTCAACACCAGTATTGATTTTGGATGAAAAGCAGCAGATTGTAATGGCAAATCCGGCAGCAGAGAGCTTCTTTGATATTCATATTTCAGAAGAAATGGCTTTGGAAATACATCAGTTGTTTGAAATTACAAGGGAAGATACTAAGAATCTGTTTCAAAATATTCTAGATGGTCTTCATACAGAGGCAAGCCAGATGGTTGCAAAGCATTCAGGTGCAATATGTAAGCTCGTGACAACCGTTGTTAATGAAGCAGAGGGCACATACATGCTTGTATTTGTCTATGATTTGACGGCTGATTATGCGACGATTGAGCGTTTGAAAACGGTTACTTCTTCTTTGGAAGAGGCGCTTGAGGAGAAAACAAAGCAGGTAGAGTCTGTGGCACTGCATGCTGTTACCACAGTGGCAAACTTCATTGATTCAAAGGAAGAGTATACCTCAGGACACTCCACAAGAGTGGCGAAATATGCAGAGGCAATTGCTAAGGAATTAGGATGGAGTGCGGCGGAGACCCGTAACATTCACTATGTGGCATTGCTGCATGATATTGGAAAGATTGGTGTTCCAATTCAGGTTTTAAATAAGAAGACCTCGCTAACTACCATGGAACAGGATTTGGTAAAAAAACATACGGTAATCGGTGCAGAAATCTTAAAGGATATCAAAACAGTCAGCAATATGAACGAGGGGGCGTTGTATCATCACGAGAGATACGATGGTACAGGATATCCAAATGGATTGGCAGGTCAGGAAATTCCTTTGGTGGCTAGAATTATCGCAATTGCAGATGCTTACGATGCAATGACCAGTGACCGTAGGTATCGCGTGAATCTAACCGATGAGGAGGCGCGTGCTGAGATTGAAAGCTGTGCAGGCAAGCAGTTTGACCCTTATATAGCATCTGTTGTTTGCCGTATGATAGATGAGGGTATTTTTGAAAGATTGCGTCAACAGGCTGAGCTGCCGACGACAGAGGATATATTGTTAGAGAGCAATGCGCTTATGGCAAAGGTAATGGGCGGAGAATTGGAACATACCCGTGCAGAGGCGGAGAACGATTATCTGACCGGAATTTGGAATCGTCGCAATGGAGAACGCCATATCACAGAGTATCTTCGTATTGGTGACGGAGCACTTATCGTTATCGATTTGGATAATTTTAAAATGGTAAACGATACCTATGGACATCTGACAGGTGACCGCGTATTAAAGGAGGTTGCGGATATCTTAAGAGTTCATGGGAAGAATGAGTATGTATGCCGTATGGCAGGAGACGAATTCCTTGTTTTCTTAAGAGATGTGACAACCGTAGAAGAAACGAAGCCAATGATAGATACCATCATGTATGCATTTCATAGTCGCTGTGAGAAGGATGAAATATTGGCGCATACCTCGCTGTCTATGGGAATTGCCCTATCTGTACAAGAGGGTAGAGACTAC
>CAYMYV010000067.1:0-9812 GCA_964394775.1 uncultured Lachnobacterium sp.
GCAATCGGTAAGAGCCGTGACAGCGGACGTTATGGCGGTGGAAATGATGAACGTGAGCAGACCTTAAATCAGCTGCTTGCAGAGATGGACGGTTTTGATACCTCCAAGGGCATCCTTATTCTGGCAGCAACCAACCGTCCGGAGGTATTAGACAAGGCACTGCTTCGTCCGGGACGTTTTGACAGACGGGTAATTGTAGATAAACCAGACTTAAAGGGTCGTCTCGAGACACTTAAGGTTCATTCTAAGGATGTTGCGATGGATGAAAGTGTAGACCTTGATGCTCTTGCGCTTGCAACAGCAGGTCTTGTAGGCTCAGACCTTGCAAATATCATTAACGAAGCCGCAATTTTGGCAGTTAAAGCAGGCAGAAAATTTGTGAATCAGCCAGATTTGTTTGAGGCCTTTGAATTAGTTGCAGTTGGCGGCAAAGAGAAAAAGGACCGCGTCATGAGTGAGAAGGAACGCAAGATTGTTGCTTATCATGAGGTTGGTCATGCGCTTGTATCCGCACTTCAGAAGGAAACAGAACCGGTGCAGAAGATTACCATTGTACCACGTACGATGGGTGCGCTCGGATATACACTTCAGACTCCGGAGGAAGAAAAATATCTGGAAACAAAAGACGAGCTGATTGCAAAAATCACCACATATATGGCCGGTCGTGCAGCTGAGATGGTACAGTTTAATTCTGCAACCAGTGGCGCAGCGAACGATATTGAAAACGCAACCAAGATTGCTCGTGCGATGATTACCATGTATGGTATGTCGGAACGCTTTGGTATGATGTGTCTTGCAACGGTGGAACATCAGTACCTTGGTGGCGGTGCAGGACTTATCTGTGGTGAAGATACCGCAAGTCACATTGATGAAGAGGTTCTTGCGGTAATCAATAGCTGCTATGATGACGCATATCGTCTCTTAGAAGAAAATAAGGAAATATTAGACCACATCTCAGAATACCTGTTGGAGAAGGAAACCATCACAGGCAAGGAATTCATGAAGATGTTCCGTGAAATGAAAGGGATTTTGGACCCGGAAGAAGCTGCAAATACGCAGGAAGCAGAGTTATTTGTAGAAGAAGAGGTTCCTGAGCTCTTAAATCCGGAAGAGGAAAAAGACTCTGTAAAAAATCAGGCCAAAGCCCTGGAAGATGATTATTTCGAGGAAGATTAACCGTCAACTTAAATTGTAAAGAGGATTCATATGTTTGATATACAGGATGAATTAAAAAAACTCCCGGATTTACCGGGAGTTTATCTTATGCATGACAAATCAGATGCCATCATCTATATTGGAAAAGCGGTAAGCCTTCGCAAACGTGTGCGTCAGTACTTTCAACCGAGCCACAACGAAGGAATTAAGAAAAAGCAGATGGTGGAGCATATTGCCCGTTTTGAGTATATCATCACGGATTCCGAGCTGGAAGCCTTAGTACTCGAATGTAATCTCATCAAGGAGCATTGTCCAAAATATAACACGATGCTTCGCGATGATAAAACCTATCCATATATTCGAGTTACGGTAGGAGAGACATATCCAAGGGTGCTTTTTGCCCGTCAAAGAGCAAAGGATAAATCGCGTTATTTTGGACCATACACAAGCGCCGGTGCAGTCAAGGACACGATTGATTTGATTAACAAAATCTATCGTCTTCGTACCTGCAACCGTGTGCTCCCAAGGGATATCGGTTTGGACCGGCCATGCTTAAATTACCATATTCATCAGTGCGAGGCCCCTTGCCAGGGATATATCAGTCAAGAGGAATATGGAGAAAAAATAGCTGCCGTATTAGAATTTCTGGGCGGAAATTATGGGCCGGTCATTCGTGACCTGGAGGCAAAAATGAATCATGCTTCCGCAGAAATGGAATTTGAAAAAGCCATCGAATATCGTGAGCTTTTATCCAGTGTTAAGCAGATTGCGCAGAAGCAGAAGATTACCAACACGGATGACGAGGATAAGGATATCATTGCACTTGCAGCAGATGATGTGGATGCGGTTGTTCAGGTGTTTTTTGTTCGTGGTGGAAAAATTATTGGCCGCGACCATTTTCATGTGCGTGTGGGTACGGAAGAGACAAAAAGTGATATTCTGGCGACGTTTATTAAGCAGTTTTATTCCGGAACACCGTTTATTCCAAGAGAAATTATTATGCAGGAAATCATAGAAGAGGAAGAGGTGTTAGAGGCCTGGCTTACCGGCAAGCGTGGGCATAAGGTGTCGCTGCACACCCCTCAGAAGGGCATGAAGAATAAGCTGGTGGATTTGGCAGCTCGAAATGCCCAGATGATTCTGGACCAGGATAAAGAAAAAATCAAGCGTGAAGAGGGCCGTACCATCGGTGCGGTCAAAGAGATAGAGACACTGCTTGGACTTAAAAATCTAAACCGCATGGAAGCCTTTGATATTTCAAACACCAACGGCTTTGAGACGGTTGCCTCCATGGTGGTATATGAAAAAGGAAAACCAAAACGCAGCGATTACCGTAAATTCAAGCTCCGTACGATTACAGGACCGGATGATTATGCATCCATGCATGAGGTGCTTACCAGACGATTTTTACATGGTATGGAGGAACAGAATCAGCTCAAAGAGAAGGAGCTGTCTGAGGAATACGGAAGCTTTAATCGTTTTCCAGACATCATTATGATGGACGGTGGAAAGGGGCAGGTTAATGTCTGTCTCGAGGTTCTGGATGAGCTTCAACTGGAGATTCCGGTTTGCGGCATGGTAAAGGATGATAACCATCGTACGCGTGGACTATATTATAACAATATTGAGATTCCAATCGACCGTCATAGTGAAGCCTTTAAACTGATTACCCGCATTCAGGATGAGGCACATCGATTTGCAATCGAATATCATAGAAGCCTGCGAAGCAAGGCACAGGTGAAGTCTGTATTAGACGATATCGAGGGAATTGGAGCTACACGCCGCAAAGCCTTAATGCGCAGCTTCCAATCCTTAGAAAATATTCGAAATGCAACCGTAGAGGAGCTGGCGCAGACAGACGGAATGAATCACGCAGTTGCAGAATCTGTCTATCGCTTCTTCCATACACAGGAGAATTCTGAATAATTCTAGGTTTTTCTAGGGCTTGGGGAATTGAACTCGTAGAATGAGTGTGGTAAAATCAAGGGGAGTATGATTTGTTTTAGCAAATCGTTCGTGGGAGGATAAGGATGAACAAAAATGGAGTAAGCGTTTCCAAAATTGTAGAGCTGATGGATCTTAAGGTTTTTACTGATAGGGTTGACTTAAAGAGAAGAAAAATTCAATCCGCAGATATCAACCGTCCGGCACTTCAGCTGGCAGGATTTTTTGAACACTTTGAAAGCAGTCGTGTCCAGGTGGTTGGAAATGTAGAATATTTTTATACACAGCAGCTAGAGGCAGAATTAAAAACACAACGTTTCCGCGAACTGTTAAGCTATGATATCCCTTGTATTATCTATAGCCGTAGCTTAGAACCGGACGCCGAATTTATAGAGCTTGCAGAAGAGAGAGGCATTCCGGTATTGGGAACCAGCCGCTCTACCTCAGAATTTACCGCACAGCTGATTTATGAGCTGGGCGAGCAGCTGGCACCGTGTATTACCATCCATGGAGTGCTGGTAGATATTTATGGTGAAGGTGTTTTGATTACCGGTGAGAGTGGAATCGGTAAGAGTGAGGCTGCGCTGGAGCTGATTCGTCGTGGACACCGTTTGGTATCAGATGACGTTGTAGAAATCAGCAGAATTAATGAGCATACCCTGATTGGTACTGCTCCGGAAATTACAAGACATTTTATTGAAATCCGTGGTATCGGAATTGTAGATATTAAGACGCTCTACGGTGTTGAATGTGTTAAGGAAAAACAGCAGATTGATTTGGTTATTAAGTTATCTGACTGGAAGAAGGACGCAGAGTATGACCGTATGGGCTTAGAGGATGAATACATTGAATATCTTGGCAACAAGGTCGTGTGTCATTCCCTTCCAATCCGCCCGGGTCGTAATCTGGCCGTAATCTTAGAGTCAGCAGCAGTTAACCATCGCCAGAAGAAGATGGGCTACAATGCGGCACAGGAATTGTATCGCCGTGTGCAGGAGAATATTGTAAAAAGCCGTAACGAAGAAGATGAGTAGTTTTCTTGTAATAAGATAAATCATAGAAATGGAGATATAGAAATGGATAAGAAAAATGCATGGGAAAAATACCCGGTTGGAGAGAAACGCGAAGCAGTATTTGCTTTTGCAGAGGATTATCGTAAATTTATCAGTGACTGCAAAACTGAGCGCGAATGTACAGCAGAGATTTATGAGCAGGCAAAGGCAGCAGGCTTTGAAGACCTTGATGAGCTTATAGCAGCAGGCAAAGCCTTAAAAGCCGGTGATAAAGTAGTAGCAAACAACATGGGCAAAGGCCTTGCACTTTTTATTTTAGGTGAAAAGAGCGTAGAAGCAGGTATGAACATCTTAGGTGCACATATCGATTCTCCACGCATGGACTTAAAACAGGTGCCATTATACGAAGATACGGAGATGGCTATGCTTGATACCCACTACTATGGCGGAATCAAGAAATATCAGTGGGTAACCCTTCCGCTGGCACTTCACGGAGTGGTTTGCAAGAAGGATGGCACAGCGGTAAACGTTAATATCGGCGACAAGCCGGAGGACCCTGTATTTGGTATTACAGATTTATTAATTCACCTTTCAGCAGAACAGCTGGAGAAGAAGGGTGCTAGGGTAATTGAAGGAGAAAGTCTTGACCTTCTCATCGGAAGCATCCCAATGACAGAGGATGAAGACGCAGAAGAAAAGGTAAAGGACAAGGTAAAAGGAAACATTTTACGCATCCTGGAAGAAACCTATGGTATTGATGAAGAGGATTTCCTTTCTGCAGAAATCGAGGTTGTACCGGCAGGACCGGCAAGAGATTATGGCTTAGACCGCAGCATGATTATGGGCTACGGACATGATGACAGAGTATGCGCATATCCATCCTACCGTGCAATGTTAGAAGTAGGCACACCGGAATACACCAGTGTATGCCTCTTAGTAGATAAAGAAGAAATCGGAAGTGTCGGTGCTTCCGGAATGCAGTCTAAGTTCTTCGAAAACTGTGTAGCAGAGGTGATGAACTTAGCAGGCACCTACAGCGAGCTTGCAGTACGTCGTGCAATGAAGAACTCTAAGGTTCTTTCTTCAGACGTATCCGCAGCATTTGACCCAAATTTCCCATCTGTAATGGAAAAGAAAAATGCTGCATATTTTGGAAAGGGTCTTGTATTTAACAAATATACAGGCTCTAGAGGAAAATCAGGCTCGAATGACGCAAATGCAGAATATGTTGCAAAGCTTCGTAATATTATGGATAACAATGATGTGGCCTTCCAGACAGCAGAGCTTGGCAAGGTAGACCAGGGCGGCGGCGGAACCATCGCTTACATTCTTGCAAATTACGATATGAACGTAATCGATAGTGGTGTTGCAGTTCTTAATATGCACGCTCCATGGGAAATCATCAGTAAGGTTGACCTGTATGAGGCTTATAAAGGATATGTTGCATTCTTAAAGGAAGCATAACGTGAATGCGTCGCGCGTGGATTTGCGCCAAGGCGCAGATTTTAAAGTGCGAAGGGAGGATATTTTGAAAGAGTTCTATAATAAATTAGCTACAATCCTTCCAGAGGACCAAATCCTTTTAGAGGAACCGATGAAAAAGCATACAACATTCCGCATTGGAGGCAATGCGGATATGTTTGTTTGTCCGGATATTTGCCAGACGGTAGAGATTATCAGGCTGGCAAAGGAGTATAAGGTTCCGGTGTCTATTATTGGGAACGGAAGCAATCTTCTTGTTGGAGATAAGGGGATTCGCGGACTTGTGATTGCCATTGCAAAAGGTGCAGACAGCATAGAGATGACCACGGAAGATGCCCGGAACGGAAAAACACGTATCACAGTTGGAGCAGGAACACTTCTTTCCAAGCTGGCGGCTGAGGCTGCAAGACGCAGCTTAACGGGTTTGGAATTTGCTGCCGGTATTCCGGGAACGGTAGGTGGTGCCATCGTGATGAACGCCGGTGCATACGGCGGAGAAATCAAGGATGTATTGGTATACGCGAGAGTGCTGGCGCCGGATGGAGAAGTGCTCACGTTGACGAATGACGAATTGGAGCTGTCCTATCGTCACAGCTGTATTCCGGAGAATGGCTATGTCGTGTTGGAGGCAGTTTTTGAATTGCAGGCAGCGGACGGGGAACAAATCCGGGCGACGATGGACGATTACAGAAATCGCCGAATCGAAAAGCAGCCGTTAGAATATCCAAGTGCCGGAAGCACCTTTAAGCGTCCGGAAGGATATTTTGCAGGAAAACTGATTCAGGACGCAGGTCTACGCGGCTATACGGTAGGCGGAGCGCAGGTATCAAATAAGCATTGTGGCTTTGTAATAAATGCAGACAACGCATCGGGACAGGATGTGCTTACACTGATAGAGAATGTAAAAGAGAAGGTTAGGGAAAGCTTCGGGGTGGAGCTAGAGCCTGAAGTAAAGATGATGGGAGAATTTTAGTGAGACTTGTGATTGTAACCGGTATGTCCGGAGCGGGAAAAAGTACAGCTATGAAAATGATGGAGGATATGGGGTATTTTTGCGTTGATAATCTTCCGGTCGCTTTTTTTGAAAAATTCATAGAGCTTTTTGGTGGAGCTAAAATTGCGCATTCTAATGTGGCAATTGGCATGGACGCCCGTAGCGGACAGGATTTGGATGAGCTAAAGAATGTATTGGATAACCTACAGGAGGGTCATATCACCTTTGAGATTCTGTTTCTGGATGCGTCGGACAGTGTATTGGTAAAGCGATACAAGGAAACGAGAAGAAATCATCCACTTGCCAAAGATGAGCGTGTGGATAAGGGCATTGAACGAGAACGCGAAAAGATTGCTTTTTTAAAGAAAAATGCAGATTATATCGTAGATACCAGCAATCTGCTTACAAAAGAATTAAAAACAGAGCTGGAAAAAATCTTTGTAAACAACGAAGATTATAAGAGTATGATGGTAACCGTATTGTCCTTTGGCTTTAAGTACGGAATTCCGGCAGATTCCGACATTGTCATGGATGTAAGATTTTTACCAAATCCATATTATGATGTGGAGCTCCGTCCGAAAACAGGAAACGACCCTGAGATACAGGAATTCGTCATGAACTGCCCGGAGGCGGAAGCATTTGTGAATAAGCTGGAGGATATGGTAGAATTCCTGATTCCTCATTATATTTCAGAAGGGAAAAATCAGTTGGTTATTTCTATTGGCTGTACGGGCGGAAAACACCGTTCTGTAACTCTTGCAAACGAGTTATATAAGCGTTTGGAGGGAGACCATGAATATAGTTTAAAGATTGAACATAGAGATATAACCAAGGATGCTTTAAGAGGAAAGTAGAATGTCATTTTCAAGTGATGTGAAGGTGGAGCTTGCAAAGCAGTACAGCAAACACAAGCATTGTCAGGTGGCAGAGCTGGCGGCTATGATTATGCAGGAGGGTAGAGTCAGCATGTCGCCAATGGAGCTGTCCTTTGAGTCGGACAACCCAATGCTTATGGATAAATATGCGATTCTTATGAAGAGTGCTTTTTCCATTGATATAACCAGTCCAATGAGTTGTGAGGATTGCAAACGTATCGTGGAAGCTATTCAGGGGCTGTACCTGGAGAAAATGTGCTGTAAGCGTGCCTTTATCAGAGGAGCATTCATGGCATCCGGGTCCATGAGTGATCCAAATAAAGCGTATCATTTTGAGATTGTGTGTCGAACCTATGAGCAAGCGCAGAGACTGCAGGAGCTCATGGAGGAGTTTGAGACCGAACCAAAAATCATTGAGCGCAAGAGCCACTATGTGGTATATCTAAAGGACGGTTCCCAGATTGTTGATATGTTAAACGTTATGGAGGCATATGTTTCCCTGATGAATCTGGAAAACGTACGTATTTTAAAGGAAATCAGTAATTCTGTAAACCGTAAGGTAAATTGCGAGACTGCCAATATTAATAAGACAGTAAGTGCATCGGTAAAACAGATTGCAGATATAGAGCTTATTCGTGATGTCATAGGCTTTGACAATATTCCAGAGCCACTTCGTGAAATGGCGTTGGTAAGATTAGAGCACAGAGATGATCCGCTTAAGGATTTGGGGCAATACCTAAATCCTCCCGTTGGTAAATCCGGAATTAATCACAGATTACGGAAGCTGGCGGCGATTGCGGAGGACTTAAGAAACGAATAGGTGTAAGAAGAGTTTAAGGAGAATGTTTATGGAGAAAGAGATTGCTGTAAAAACCGCATCTGTGTATGATCCTCGTTCACTAGCAGAATTAGTTGGGATTGCGAATGAATATGTGAGTCGTGTGACAATTAGCATGGAAAATCGCAGCGTCAACGCAAAGAGCATTATGGGCGTTATGGGTCTTGGATTGGATCAGGGCAAAGTAATCACTATCGAAGCACAAGGGAATGATGAAGAAGAAGTAATTCATGCTTTGGAGGAATTCTTGAGCAGATAGGAGTTTTATGAGTAGCCAAAGATTATTATTCATTTTCAATCCAAAATCAGGGACGGGACTAATCCGAAATAATCTGGTGGATATCGTAGACGATATGGTAAAAGCCGGATTTGATGTGACTATTTATGCCACACAGGAAAAAGGAGATGCCAAACGAAAGGTATCCGAGGATGGAGCAAGCTATGACCGAATTGTATGTGCCGGTGGTGACGGAACCTTAGATGAGGTGGTGACTGGCATGATAAAGGGCGAGGTTGATGTTCCATTGGGCTATATTCCAGCCGGAAGCACCAATGACTTTGCAAGCTCCATTGGGGTTCCATCGAATATACTAAAGGCTTCCAAAATTGCCGTGGGCAGAAACAGTGAGTTTTTTGACATGGGACAATTTAATGATGACAATTTTGTATATATTGCAGCCTTTGGTATTTTTACAGAGGTATCATACGAAACACCGCAGGAGCTGAAGAATTCATTAGGCCATCTGGCATATATTCTTTCTGCAGCAAAAAGCCTGTCGTCTATCCCAAATTATCTCATGCATATTGAAACAGACAAGAAGATTATTGAGGATCGCTTTATTTATGGTATGGTGACCAATTCCACTTCTGTTGGCGGGTTTAAAGGAATGACAGGAAAAAACGTAGACTTAAGTGACGGTGAATTCGAGGTGACTTTGATTAAAAGTCCCAAAGATGCAGTGGAATTAAATGAAATCCTTGGCTATTTAACAGGTGCAAGCAAGAAAACCAAAATGATGTATGTATTCAAAACGGATCGTGTCCGTATCTGTTCTACCCAAGAGGTGGCGTGGACCTTAGACGGTGAATTTGGCGGAAAGCATACTATGGTGGATATTCGCAACTTATGCAAAAAAATACAAATGCTAGTTGAGAAAGAAAAATAATTGTTAAAAAATTAACTTTATTTTTAAATAAAAATGTATTATAATCAAAACCATCATTAATCCATAGGAGGAAAAACACATGTTAGTATCAGCAAAAGAGATGCTTGATAAAGCAAAAGCAGGACACTACGCAGTAGGTCAGTTTAACATCAACAACTTAGAATGGACAAAATCCATTCTTTTAACAGCACAGGAATTACAGTCACCGGTTATCCTTGGTGTATCTGAAGGTGCTGGAAAATATATGACAGGCTACAAGACAGTAGCAGCTATGGTTAAGGCTATGGATGAAGAACTTAAAATCACAGTTCCGGTTGCTCTTCACTTAGACCACGGCTCATACGA
>CAYMYV010000068.1:0-9632 GCA_964394775.1 uncultured Lachnobacterium sp.
CCATTTCTCTTCTAATAGTAACATTTATACAGTTTTTTTCAAGTTTATTTTTAAATGCCTCTATAATTTTGGCATTTGATTGCACATAATCCCTCTCCTTAATTGGATTCACAGGGATTAAATTCACATGACAATTGATACCTTTTATCAATTTAGATAATTCGCCGGCATCCTCATCGGTGTCATTGACACCGCCCACCAGACTGTATTCAAAGGTAATACGTCTGCCCGTTTTTTCAAAATAATACTTACATGCATCAATCACTTCATGGATATCATACTTGTTTGCCACAGGCATCAGCTCTAAGCGCTTTGCCTGATTTGACGCATGAAGGGACAGTGCCAGCGTAATAGCAAGCTGTTTATCTGCAAGCTCCCGCATCCTTGGAACAATTCCGCAGGTAGAAACGGTTACGTTTCTTTGACTGATATGTATTCCATTATCATCGGTCAAAAGCTCTATAAACTTAAGCAGATTATCATAATTATCTAATGGCTCGCCCGTTCCCATTACTACCACGTTGGAAATACGCTCCCCAATGTCTTTACCTATTTTGTATATCTGGTCCAGCATCTCACCGGCTGTCAGTCCTCTCACCAAGCCATCTAATGTGGATGCACAAAAACGACAGCCCATACGACAGCCTACCTGAGAGGAAATACACACAGAGTTCCCATGCTTGTAACGCATGAGCACGCTTTCAATTACATTTCCATCCTCTAGTAAAAAAAGATATTTTCTTGTTCCATCTATTTGAGAAAGCTGTACCTCCTCCACCCTCAAACAGGTGAGATAGGTGGTATTCTTAAGTGTTTCCTTTAGGTTTTTAGAAATGTTGGTCATTTCCTCAAAGCTATCTGCCTGTTTCTCGTGAATCCACTGATAGATTTGCTTTGCACGAAATGGTTTTTCGCCAATTCCTTCCATAAAGCTTATGAGCTCCTGAAGGTTCATGGACTTAATATCTAGCTTTTCTGTCATAATATTCCTTTCATTTTCTTACGAGCTTCGCCACGAAAAATCCATCGTGATACGTCTCTCCCGGGAACATCTGCTCCTGTGTAAGAAGCTCAAATTCAGGATATTTGTTTATAAACCACGCAACATTATCTTCGTTTTCTCCTTTGTGAATAGTACATGTGCTATACACAAGTGTACCACCCCTTTTTACATAAGGGAAAACCGTATCCAGTATCTGCCTTTGCAGCTTTACAAGCTCTGCCTGCTTCTCTGCTGTCATCTTGTAGCGGATATCCGTTTTCTTGCCCATAACTCCAAGCCCGGAGCATGGAAGGTCACAGATTAAAACATCTGCCTTTTCCCTGGAGTCCTGATTGTAGCAGGTTGCGTCCATCATAACTGCTGTCATGTTTGTTAAACCATGACGTTCCATATTCTCTTCAATAAGAGAAACCTTATATTCCGTCAAATCTCTGGCTTCCACCATTCCTGTTCCATGCATTTTCTCTGCAAGATGCGAAGCCTTTCCTCCCGGTGCAGCACATACATCTATGATATAATTGCCTTCCTGTGGAGCAGCTGCCTCTGCCACCATCATGGAGCTTACATCCTGCACATAGAAGAGCCCTTCCTGAAAGCTCGGTAACAGGTTCAAATAATCAAAGCCCTCAATTTCAAATGCATAGGAAAGTCTCTCGATTGGGCGAACTGTAACACCCTCTTCCGTCAATCTCGCGGAAAGCTCCTCTGGGGTGCATTTTGTCAGATTCGTTCGAATCGTAATTGGTCTTTCCTGTAAAAAAGAGGCACAGATGATTTCTGTCTGTTCAAATCCATAATCTGTAAGCCACTGCTGCACTATCCAGGCTGGAATGGAATATTTTATCTCCAAATACGAAACCGGTTCGATTTTGGCATTCGGATATTGCAAATTGCCCATATCACGGGCAATGTTGCGAAGCACACCATTGACAAAGCCTCCAAGCTGTCCGAAGCCACGTTTTTTTGCCAGCTTTACTGCCTCGTTACAAACCGCCGCATCCGGAATTGAATCCATATATTTCAACTGATACACACTCATTCTCAAGAGAGTCCGGATGAGTGGTTTCATCTTATGCACCTTTACCTTTGAGAAGGAATTAATGATAAAATCCATCTCCAGCATATGCTCAATGGTTCCTTCGGTAAGACGAGTCAAAAATGCTCGTTCCTGTTTCTCAAGATACTGGTATTTGTTCAACACATCGCGAAGTACCAGATGCGAATACTGCTCCTTCTCATTGACCTCAATCAAAATATCCAACACCAGCTCTCTTACACTAAGGCCACTAGTCATTTCTTCTTCTTCTGCCTCCAAATAACATAATCACTCGAAGTAACTGTAATATTGCTGCCGCCGCACTAGCTACATAAGTAAGTGCAGCCGCACCTAATACCTTTCTGGTATGTGGTAGCTCTGACTCACTCAAAATTCCCTGCTGTTCCAAAAGCTTAAGCGCACGGTTTGATGCATTAAACTCTACCGGGAGAGTAATCAATTGGAAAAGTACAGCAAAGGAAAATAGGAAAATCCCTATATTAATCACCATCTGCGAAGACTGCGAATTAATAAAAAGCCCCAGCAAAATTACCGGCCATGCCAGCGTTGAACCAATATTAGCAACCGGAACGAATGCGGTTCGAAGCTTCAATGGCACATATCCCTTTGCATGCTGAATCGCGTGACCACATTCATGGGCTGCAACACCAATAGCTGCAACAGATGTCGAACCATATACGGCATCTGATAGATTTAGCACCTTATTTGACGGATTATAGTGGTCTGTCAAATCTCCTGACACATGTCCTATACGGACATCATGGATTCCGGCTGCTGTAAGCAATCTCTGAGCGGCCTGCGCACCAGTCATACCGGTTGCACTACGGTATGCTGAATATCTTTTATAGGTTGACTTCACATTTGCCGATGCAGCCAAACAGATGACTGCGCCAATTATAACCAAAATATACGTTGAATCCCAAAACATCTTAATTCCTCCGTTCGTGTTTTGCATACATATAATGTTTAGCGGAAAAAGGTTCCCTGCACCACATGATATCCACGTAGGAAGGCGTCTACTTCCATACGCTTTTTCCCTTCTATTTGAACCTCAAGCAAGGATAATACTCCTTTTCCTGTCTGTACCTCCATGCAATCCTTCTCAACGCGAATGATACAACCCGGCTGATAGTCGGTAGTCTCTGATACCACCCTTGCTCTCCAGATTTTAAAGGTTTTTCCATCTAATCTAGTATAAGCACTTGGCCATGGATTTAATCCTCGAATCAAGCGTTCAATTTCCACCGCCGGACGGTGCCAGTCAATATCTCCAAGCTCTTTGCCAATCATAGACACATGGGTTGCCTTCTCGTGGTTCTGTGGAATGTATTCTGCCGTTCCTGCTTCTATGCGTGCCATGGTTTCTACGCAAAGCTGTGCGCCAAGCACTGCCAGCTTGTCAAACAGGCTGCCACCGGTTTCATCCTCAGCAATGCGAATCTCACGCTTTGCAATCATATCGCCGGTATCCACTCCGATATCCATTCTCTGAATTGTAACACCGGTGAATTCATCGCCATTTAAAATTGCCCACTGAATCGGTGCTGCTCCACGGTATTTTGGTAATAGAGAAGCGTGCACATTGATGCAGCCGTATTTTGGCATATCCAAAATGCTCTTTGGAAGAATCTGTCCAAATGCAGCGACTACAATCATGTCCGGATTGTATTTTCTTATGTATTCTACATTTTCTTCTTCCCGAATCTTATTTGGCTGGAAAACCTCAAGGCTGTGTGCCAGTGCACATTCCTTCACCGGCGGAAATGCAACTGCACCGCCTCGTCCCTTTGGCTTATCTGGCTGTGTAACCACCAGTACCACCTCGTGACCGGCCTTTATAATTTCTTCCAGCGTTCCCACTGCAAAATCAGGGGTTCCCATAAAAATAATCTTCATTCCTATTCCTCGTCTTCGTCGTATTTTACGTCAAACAGGTCGCCTTCTACTTTTTCCACATAAATATGACCATCCAAATGATCTAACTCATGGCAGATTGCTCTTGCAAGAAGCTCTGTTCCTTCGACCTCACATTCATTCATCTCTTCATCATAATAATGAGCGATTACGTGATTTGGACGTGTTACCTGTCCTGCTTTTCCCGGAACACTAAGACAGCCTTCCTGTCCTGTCTGCTCGCCATCAGCCTGAATAATGGTTGGGTTAATCATAACGATTGGTCCCTCACCAACATCAATTACGACAAGTCTTTTCAAAATCCCTACCTGTGGTGCTGCAAGACCTACACCGTTTGCCTCATACATGGTTTCAATCATGTCGTCAATTAACTCCACTATTTTTGGGGTCACCTCTGTAATTGGCTTACATACTTTATTAAGCACCGGGTCGCCCTGCACTCGAATCTCTCTTAATGCCATTGTTTTTCCTCCTTAAAATCCATTCATCGGGTTAAAATCAAACTGTACGGATACCTGCTGAAAATCCCTGTTATCCTTTACATAAAATTCCATACGTTCTTTTATAAGAACCAGGTTTTGATATTCTTTTGTCTTTATATAAATTACCTTGCGGTAAATATCATTTACCTTTGCAATTGTGGCATCTGCCGGACCAATTAATTGAATTCTCTCATTCTTAAGTGACGGTTCTGTGTCCAGATGCTTTTGCAGACGGTTTACCATTTTTCTACTGACATAATCCAGCTGCTGCTCGTGTTCTGAGGTACACATGATTACCAGCAGATTCCAGATTGGTGGATAGGACATTAGTTTTCGATACATAATCTCCTGCTCGTAAAATGCCTCATAGGATTGCGCCTTTGCAGTCAGGACTGCATAATGCTCCGGATTGTAGGTCTGAATGATTACATCTCCCGGCGTCTCCCCGCGACCTGCTCTTCCTGCTGCCTGTGTCAGAAGCTGGAAGGTTCTCTCTGCTGCATGAAAATCACTCATATGCAAGGACATATCTGCAGCCAGCACCCCAACCAGAGTAACATTTGGAAAATCATGTCCCTTCACAATCATCTGGGTTCCAATCAGAATATCTGCTTCCTGATTCGCAAATGCCTGTAGAATCTGTTCGTAGGAATCCTTGGTCCTTGTCGTATCAAAATCCATGCGCAGAACTCTCGCCTGTGGAAAGCGCTCCTTAACCATCATCTCAATCTTCTGTGTTCCCGCCTTAAAGCCACTAATGTATTTGGAGCCACAGGATGGACATTGTGTTGGCACCGGTTCTTCATAACCGCAATAATGGCACACCAGCCTTCCAGCACTTAAACCTCCTGATGCATTGTGCTGACTAAGAGACACATCACAATGCGGACATTTTACCACATGTCCACAGGAACGACAGGATACAAAGCCTGCCACCCCACGGCGATTTAAAAATAGCATTATCTGCTGTTTCTTTGCCAGGCGGTCTTCCATAAGTTCCTGCAAGCGTTCACTTAGTATTGAGCGATTGCCTCTTTTTAGCTCTTCTCTTAAATCAATCACTTCGCAATCCGGAAGCGGTTTCTTTTGTACACGTTCGGTAAGCTCTAAGAGCTCGTAAGCTCCTTCCTTTGCATGATAATAGCTATCCATAGAAGGAGTTGCAGAGCCAAGCACCACGCTGGCAGAATTCATGCGCGCGCGTTCAATCGCGGTTTCTCTCGCGTGATATCTTGGAACCGTCTCACTCTTGTAGGAGGCCTCGTGCTCCTCATCTATGATAATGAGTCCCAGATTCGCAAATGGAGCAAACAGCGCAGAACGCGGTCCAATCATGATGTCAATATCTCCGTTTTTTGCACGAAGATACTGGTCATATCTCTCTCCCTGAGACAATCTGGAATTCATAATAGACACTTTATTTCCAAAACGATTATAAAAGCGCATCACCGTCTGGAATGTCAGGGCAATCTCCGGAATCAAAACAATTGCCTGCTTTCCCATTGCTATTGTATGGGCAATCAATTCCATGTAGACCTCAGTCTTTCCACTGCCGGTGACTCCTTTTAACAAATAGGTTTTCGCCAGCCTGTTATTCATATCCTCAATCACATGGTCAACAACAGCCTGCTGGTTATCATTTAAGGTCAGGTAATAACCCTTGCTCTCCAAATGATTTACCGGATTACGGTATTCCTTTGATACCTCAACTTCTAGTATGCCCTGTGCTTCCAGGCTCTTAATCGTTGCGGCTGAAACATGAAGCTTCTGGGTCACCGTCGCGTAGTCCAATGCCTCTTCCTCCATCAGTGCCCGAAGCAGTCTTGCCTTGGCAGTATAATGCTTTGCTTCCCACAGCGCCAGCGTTTTAAATGCTTCCTCCCTGTCCAATAACAGAATCAGGTTTTTTCTCTCAATGGCCTTGGTCTTTTGCTTAATTGGAATCACGGTCTTTAAAGCCTGATTCATGGTGCCGCCATAATTCCTTCGCATCCATGCCGCTAATGCGATTAGCTGAGACTCTATGGAAACACTATCCTTTTTAACACCAATAATTGGTTTTAGGCGGCTCACATCAAACTCTGCTTCGTCCGTCAGCTCCACCACATAGCCTGTGATGGAACGGTTTCCAAAGGGGATGTCCACCAGTACGCCGACACGCACTTCCTCCCTCATCTCAGCTGGTATGAGGTATTGAAAGGTCTTATCCAATTTTTCATGGGAAATATCCACAATGATATTCGCGTATTTGGCCACTGTTTCACCTCATAGATTCTTTCGTGCATACTTCTTTTTATTATATGACAAAATAAGAAATATTACAAACAATTTATATTTTCGGAGGACAATATGTACGGAAAAGACTTTATTGTATGTGGATTAACGGGATGGTGTATTGAGGTAGCCTTTACCTCTTTGGGCTCCGCTTGTAAAAAAGACAAGCAGCTAACAGGAAAAACCTCTGCCTGGATGTTTCCTATCTATGGAATGGCAGCTGCCATCGATGTAGTTTATCCAAAAATCAAGCATTGGCATCCCTTTGGCAGAGGACTTCTCTATGGCAGCAGCATTTTGACCGTCGAATATATCAGTGGAAGTATTTTAACCAAAATGGGGGTCTGTCCATGGAACTACGGTGACTGCAAATATTCTGTCAATGGATTGATTCGAGTGGACTTTCTTCCTCTTTGGATGGTTGCAGGATTACTATTTGAACACATTCTCGTTTCCAGTCACAAAATGGATAGTCTGACAAGTGTCAAAAACAACTGATATTCTTGACTTTATAAGGAAAAAGAGGCATACTTGCAGTAGATTTTTAGAAAATGTACATTTAGATAAAGGGGAATGTTATGAATACACCACACAGTCTCAGAAAGGACCTGATGAAATATGTATTACAGGCAGGCTTTCTTTCCGGCTTTTATATTGCATTAGAGCTACTGTTTCATTTTTTACAGGACTTTGAGCTTTCCATTCGATTAATCTATCCTATCGTATTTTGTTTGCCTTTGGGATTTTTATTAACCGCCATCTTTTCTTTTTTCCCAGGAAAAGTAAATACTGCGCTTAGCATTATTGCCATGGCTGTCCCGGCCCTTTGGGCTTGCGTGCAGACCTGCTACTCTCATGTGTTCCAGACATATATGGAAATCAGCAAGGTATTCATGGGCGGTGATGTAGTAGAGAACTTTGGCTCCGAGATGTCCGACGCTATTATAAGCAGTATTCCTTCGATTTTACTTTATATTGCACTAACTGTTATTTTTTCCTTGGAGCTGGCTCTAAAAATCAGACCTAAGAAAAATACGGCTCCTCTCTGTCTCGGTGGCATTGCTTTGGCTGTTATATTACATTTGGGCTGCTATGGACTGCTTCATATTGAAGGGACCGGCGCTTACACGCCAATTTCTATGTACAAGCAGAACCCGGGCGTGTTGGATAATAACATTCAGAACTTTGGCCTTTTGACCTCCTTCCGTTTGGATTTATCCGGAACGATTCTTTCAAGAAGCGATGCGGATATGGAAAATGCATTTAAGGATGACGATATGTCCGCACTGCTTGGCAACAATACTTCCTCTGAAAAAGACACTTCCGGCAAAGATACTTCAGACTCAGAAACCACTACCGAAAATAACACGGAGGTTGGTACTGAAGGCAATACCGAGGGCGAAACAGAGATTATTGTTACACCAACAAAAACTAAGAATATTTTAAATATTGATTTTGATAAGCTGCTTGCAGGTGAGACCAACGCAGCTATTTCTGCGGTACATCAGTATGTACAGAATCAGTCAGGTTCTAATGTCAATGAATACACCGGTTACTTCGAAGGCTATAACCTGATTATGATTTGTGCGGAAAGCTTCACCTCTTATATGATTGACGAGGAACTGACTCCAACGCTATACATGATGTCTAACAACGGATTTGTGTTTAACAACTTCTATGGAACCTTCAAATCTGTTACGACAAATGGAGAGTATGCATTCTGTACAGGTCTTATGCCAAACACAGTTGGAAACACCACAGAGCTTAAGGCCAATTCAACCTTTATGCTGTCGACCGACAAATATATGCCATATTGCATGGGCAACGTATTTCAGGGCTTTGGTGCCAGAACCTATGCTTACCACAGCAATAACGGCGATTATTACAATCGTGAAGAAACGCATCCAAACATGGGATATGATGTGCTTCGCTTCTTAGATGGAGCTTATATTGATGGCGTATTTGACAAATCCGGAAAATTAACCTACACCACCAAGCGTCCAAACTCTGATCAGGAAACCATCAACCAGACCATGTCTGACTACCTGACCGACCTGGATGAAAATGGTAATGTAAAACAGTTCCACGCCTACTACATGACCTATAGTGGTCACCATCCATATTATGATATTGATGAAACGGATAAAACCCTTAGCCCTATGGTATATGAAAACCGCGACATTGTTGACTCACTGGATGTAAGCAGTCATGTAAAGGCTTATATTGCTGCAAACTTGGAATTAGAAAATATGCTTACGGATTTGCTTGCAGGCTTAGAAGCTGCCGGATGCTTGGAAAATACCGTAATTGTATTAACAAACGACCATTACCCATATGGTTTAACGGATGCGGAGTTCAGGGAGCTGGCAGCCTTTACGGGTAAAACCATAGATTCCACATATGGAATTTATAAGAATTCCTTTATCTGCTATAACGCTGGCATGAAGGATAAGGTGGTCGTAGATACTCCATGCTGTACCGTAGACATTCTTCCAACCTTGTTAAATCTCTTTGGAGCAGATTATGATTCCCGTTTATTGGCAGGCACTGACATCCTTGATTCTAATTCCTTCCATGTAGCAATGCTGTACAATCAGAGCTTCATTACGGATAAGATTAAATACAACACCTCAAATGGTAAAATCACATACATTGCAGATAAGGATTCGGTATCTCAGGATTATATTGACGCATGTATCAACTACGTACAGAACAAGTTTGAGATATCCTTGCAGATTATCAACAACGATTATTACAGAATTATCTACGATTCACTAGACGAAACGCAAAACACTAACTAAACTATTTAAAGGGGGCTGTCGCAAAATGTGGATTTTTTATTTCACGTTTTCGACGCCCTTTTGCTATGCCCTACACCACGCATTCCTGCTACGAATTAGAC
>CAYMYV010000069.1:0-9591 GCA_964394775.1 uncultured Lachnobacterium sp.
TAACTGCTCCTTGGTCATACCGTATTTGGAATCGCCAGGGTTGTCCATGATGCCGTTGCTCATCTCGAACACACCACCCGGATTGTAACGACAGCTGATTGTTTCCGGAATATAGCCAAGTGTTTCTTCTACGCATTTGATATGGGTAAAATCATCTAAGTTAATAATTGCACCCAATTCATTGGCATAAGCAAACTCCTCTAATGGAGTGTCATTGGAAGAAAACATAATGTGTTTTCCCTCAAAGCCACATGCCTTTGCCAACATAAGCTCTGTCCTAGAAGAACAGTCACATCCGAAATCATATTCCTTCAATATATTTAAGATAAATGGGTTTGGAGTTGCTTTTACCGCAAAATATTCACGGAAGCCCTTGTTCCATGAAAATGCCTCCTGTACCGCTTTTGCATTTGCACGAATTCCCGCCTCATCATACAAATGAAATGGTGTTGGATATGTTTTTACAATCTCTTCCACCTGATTTTTGGTAACAAATGGTAATTTTTTCATCATATTTTCCATAAAAATTTATCTCCTAATCTTGATTTTTCTAGACTACAACAACTTAGCATTTATTTCAAGAAAATTTTGTGATATAATGTTGAAAAAGTATGGTGGAGGTGGAAAAATGACAATTCGAGACTACCAGACAATTTGCTCGGTAAAAGCATCTGCCCATTTTAGCAGTAAGCTTGCGAATCCTACAATCAATGCAGACTCTTCTTCATTCGCTAGTGAATTGGAGAACAAAATCGCGTCTATTCAGGAGGCGATTCAAGAAGCAAATGTCCTAAGTGCCAACGCGCCTGTCAACTCTGATAGTGTCTCTGGCAGTGTCTCAACCAGCACGATTAGCAAGACGTCGAGCATTCCAACCACCTATAATTCCACCGGTGTGTACAACGAAGGCTATCTTTGCTGCAGCGACGAGTTAAATGCTTACTTCTTGGAAGCTGCTGAAAAATACGACATCGATGTGAAGCTTTTGAAGTCCGTGGCATTTGTCGAATCCGGCTTCCGCGCAGATGCAACCAGCAAATGTGGTGCCATGGGCATCATGCAGCTAATGCCATCTGCCGCAAAGCAATATGGTGCCGAAGACCCATATGACGCAAAGCAGAGCATCATGGCCGGTGCCAAGATTTTATCAACCTTCTTAAATCGCTATGACGGAGATATCGAGCTTACACTTGCGGCCTATAATGCAGGCCCTGGCAATGTTAAGAAGGCTGGCGGAGTACCATCCTACACCGAAGGATATGTGAACAAGGTATTGAAATACTATAATGATAAATAAAATATAATTAATATGATGAATGTTTTTTAAGCCTGCCTTCGACTGCCAAGTACAAAGGTAGGCTTATTTTAATTTTGGAACAATCACATGGAATAATGTTATACTCATTCGTTCAAAAAAAAATTGACCTTAAAAGCTTAGAAAGCCTTTAAAATCAATCTTTTTAAGCTGATAACGGGAGTCGGACCCGTGACCTCTACATTACCAATGTAGCGCTCTACCACCTGAGCTATATCAGCACTTATGCTGTTGAACTCATCAACTGTTAAATCATACTATACAGATTTCCAATTGTCAACATCAAATTTCCACCAGATAGTGATTATAGGCATTGATAACCTTGGTATTCCCAATTACATCCTCCCTTGGGAACTGTCTGCCATAATTCATATGTACGTGCCCATGCACGAAGTATTTTGGCTGATATTTTTCTATCAGTTTTCCAAATACCTCGAACCCTCTGTGGCACAAATCCTCACCATCATTGACTCCATATGCAGGAGCATGTGTCACAAGAATATCAAAGCCTCTTTTCATAAAAAGCTTCATACGAAGCTTCGACACTCTCTTTCGCATCTCCTTCTCGGTATACTGATTTTGTCCCATGTTGTAACGCTGGCAGCCACCGAGTCCCATAATGCGCACTCCCTCAAATTCATAGATATCGTCATCAATGCCAATGCAGCCTTCTGGCGGATTTCTATCATATTTGTCGTGATTTCCCCTTACATACAGGACAGGAATGGATGTCATTGTAGTTAAAAAGCTTAAATATTCTGGTTTTAAATCCCCACAAGAAACGATAAGGTCAATCCCCTCGAATTCCTCTTTTCGAAAGAAATCCCAGAAGGATTTTGACTCCTCATCTGCCAAAAATAGTATTTTCATTATTCTTTCTTTTCCTCTACACCCTTTAGTTCCACAATCGATTGTGCACCTTCGATAAGCTCACTGGCAGATGGGATGTCCCCGATTACATTCTCTGCAAGCCAATCCATTTTCATAATATCTTCCGGTCGCATAATCTCATTTTCTTTATTTCTCAATACTCCCTCCTGAGAATGAATTTCTCCGAAAAATGGATAAATATCATTGACGGTAATATCGTATTTGATATGGTCAACCAATCTCTGCACTCCGATTGGTACGTGCTTTGAGCAAATCAAATCAATTACGCCGGCAGACATGCCCCACCAATAATTGAGTGCCCTTGCTTCTGCCTCGCCTTCTGACTGATAGGCTCCTGCCATAATGCTTTGAAGCATCCTCTCATAGAAAATACCCCAGTTCCAAAGTGGCATTACCAAATTGATGGCCTCTCCGTTCTCATGCTTATACAATCCAAATTCTCGGGAAGCAGCATTTGGTGTAATCATATCCTGATTTGATACATAATGAATATCGTTCTCATCTAAGAATTTATCCAAATCGTAGTCTTTTTTGGTAGACCATTCCAGATAAACCTTTGCTCTTGGATTCACACAGTTGGCACCCAGCGCAAAGGCATTGATGTTGGCAATCATACCATAAATCGGATAATCGGCCACATACGCAATTTTGTCATTTTCTGCCATAGCGCCTGCCACCATACCTGAGATAAATTTCGCCTCATACATTCTGGCATAGTAGGTTCGAATGTGCTTCAGAGGTGCATTTAGGGAACAGTTTAATATTTTTACCTCCGGATGCTCTACTGCCACCTTCAGGGATGGTTTCATCAGCTGTGGAGCAATTTCAAAAATAATACTTGCACCTTTTGCAATTACATCATTTAAAACTTCCTCTATATTATCTTCATGTACATTTTCCACACAGATAGTACGAATTTGTTCCGGGAAGGAATCCTCTAAATAGCTTCGTCCTAAATCATGGGCATATATCCAATCCGAGCTATCAATCGCCTTCGGATACAAAAATGCCACTGTAACCCTCTTCGTAGATGTCGGAATAAAATAACTAAACAGATTTCTTTTTTCTGCAACCTTCTTTGGAGCCATAACAAGGTCTACTCTGTGTTTTTCTGTAAGAACCACAAATTCACTCCAGCATTTGGTAATGTTACTTTCCATCTCCTGACGCGACATCTCGCGCATCTTTTCATAGCCATAAACATTCATAAAAGCTACCATGGCGTCACCGATGGTAATTGGCAGCTTATTTCCACCTCTTGCCTCAAATGCTTTTGAAAAATGAAATATCACACGGTCGAATTCTTCTTTGGTTTCTTCGTCCCAAGGCGTTGGCTGCCCTACATGCACTAAAAGCTGTTCTGCTTTTCCAAGGCGGGTAAATTCCACTGTATTCAAATGAGTTGCCTCATTGAATTTCATATACTCGTAATAGAGCTTAACATCCTCATCCTCAGACAGCTTTGGAATCTTACGGGTTACATATGCGTGAATAGAATCCGCTTTGAAATATTTCAACACGCTGACTCGCTTATTTCCCTCCACAACATAGTAACGATTCATAAATTCATATACAACGATAGGGTCGCGAATTCCCTCTGTCACCTGAGCATCTGCCAAATTTCCCCACTTAAAGGCAAATTCTGAATCCACCTCCAGAATAGGCATAAAGTTTGCAGAAAATGCATAGGTTCTGCCCCTTGTGCTGGTCCCTACTACGTGTTCTAACGGTATATTTACTAATCCAAGATTCTGTTCTGTCTGTATCTCCTGATGGGTTAAAATCTCATCCAATACCGGCAAATAAGGGGAACGTCCCTGCGCCAGACAATTCTTTTGCTCTTTTTTTCCAAGCTTGAGGGCTTCCTGATATTCGATATCTCCCATTTTTGTACCTCATACATTTTATTTTTTCTTATTCTATCACATTCAATCCCAGAATTATACGAAAAAGGAAAAAAATAAAAGATTTTCTTCCATTCATGTTACTTGTTTGATATAATGTTTCCTAGGAAATAGGTACTATGGAGGAAATGAATGGATTCGATTACAAGAGAACATGCTGATACCATCGGCGAAATTGCAAATATCTGTATTGGAAATGCGGCTACAGTGCTTAGCCAAATGACAAACCGTAGAACGAACATTACTACACCAGTGGTTGAGGTTCTTGCAAAAGAGGATGCCCTTACAAGTCCAGAGCGCATCTTAGTCAAGGTTCCTTATACAAAGGGCTTAGACGGAACCAATTTAATGGTATTAAAGGAAAAAGATGCACTTATCATTGCCAACCTCATGATGGGTGGCGATGGCACGGATGTTTCTAATATGTCATTTGACGAGATTACTCTTTCTGCAGTTTCAGAAGCAATGAATCAGATGTGTGGTCGTATTGCCACATCCATGTCACAATTATTGAATACCCCAACGGATATTGGGTTTCCTTTGATTAATTCAAAGTACAAAACTACCTTTGAGATTCCGGAGGAATTATGTAACGGAACAGACATCGTAAAAGTAACTTTCCGTTTGTCGATTGATGGATTAATTAATAGCGCACTTTGGCAGCTATATCCACTTAGTATTGTAAAACAGATTTTAGAGCAGGAGGGCTTATAATAATGGCACAAAAGATTTTAGTAGTAGATGATGCAGCTTTCATGAGAATGATGCTCAAGGATATCCTTACCAAAGGCGGATACGAAGTAATTGGCGAAGCTGCTGATGGTATTGAAGCACTTGCAAAATATCAGGAATTAAAACCAGACCTTGTAACACTTGACATCACCATGCCTAACAGAGATGGTATCGCAGCATTAAAGGACATCAAAGCATATGATCCAAACGCAGTATGCGTTATGTGTTCTGCTATGGGACAGCAGTCCATGGTTATTGAAGCAATTCAGGGCGGCGCAAAGGATTTCATCGTAAAACCTTTCCAGGCTGACCGCGTTATCGAATCTATTCGCAAGGTACTTGGATAATTACCAATTTTATATTCTTAACAAAACGGGGCTGTCGCAAGCATATTACTTCATAATTTGCGTCACCCCTCTTTTTATGCCTCCCCACCACGGATAATCCACAAATTAGAGAGAATAGTAGAATTTCTTAAAGTGCATTCTTGCTCGATGTGTTTGTGTCTTCTGATTTGGCAGACAGTTGCCGGGATATTGTATGTGCTGCAAGGACTAAGTTGTACTTTCCAAGTTCTTCTAAATGCGTCCATCAAGCAAAGTTGATATAAAATGAGTCATGCGAAAACTCGGCGCAAAATAGCGCCTCAAACAATCGCATGACTCATTACATTTTACTTGATGGACGCATTAAGAAGAACTAAGGAAATTCCAAAAAAGTCCTTGCACTACATACAATATCCCGGCAACTGTTTGACTTTTCAGAAGACATAAATAATAGACAAGAGCAAGAATGCACTTTTAGAAATTCAATATTCTATCTATTGAAGTGGATTATCCGTGGTGGGGAGGCACAAAAAGAGGGGCGACGCAAAATTTACAATCCTCATGCAAAGCTTGCGACAGCCCCATTCATGTTCCTTATGAAAATATATGTCTATCCTAGACCTCGCGAAGCTGTTCTAATGCACGCTCAGTCAGGATAGGTTTGCCATGCTCATAGATGAAGGCGCGTTTTTCCGAGCCCACAAATACATCTGCGGAATATTCGTCAGTTAATGCGGATAAGCATTTTACATCTGCTTCTGAACAGTTCGTCATATCCATCATCAGGAAATATGCATCTTCAAATTTGTACAGCTGATTAAATGGAAGCTGTTCCATTTTTACCTGCTTTGCATATCGCATCAGCGTATCCAAATCTTCAAAAGCAAAAAGAGCTATGATTTTTACCGGCTCATTTGTACTGGCTATTTCCTCAAGATTTACTTTGGATTTCAGTTCCTCCAGCTTTTGCTTAGGAACGGAATTCAGCAACCCGTTCACAATGTCCTTGATGTGCTCCATCATTCCCTCGGTTCCCGGATGTTCAGAAAAAGTCAATGACAACGTATGGTTTGGCAGTATATCTGCACGTACCGTCTTAAGACCCATATCGAATTTGGTTTCAAATTCCTGTTCTGCCATATCAAAAATCTGATTCATGAATTCCTGTGTACGGGCACCGTTACTGATAATCTCGTCAATGGTGTAGCCCAATTCTATAATCTCATCCTCTGTTATCACGCACCGAATCGTGTGATTACCTTCTCTGCTAAATTCCATACAGTCACTCTCCTTTCCCTATTTCTATCTCTATTGTCTCAAATTATGATTCTGATTTCAACTGCTTTATTTTTCCACGAATTCTTTGTAACGTATTGTCAATGGATTTTGGGGTTTTACTCATAATCTCTGCGATTTGCGTATAACTATTTCCTTCCAAATATAAGTATAACACGGTTCTCTCCATTGAACTCAAATTTTCTTTGAGCCTCTGGAAAAACTCTTCTCGACCCTCCTGTTCAATCAGCATCTGCTCCGGACTTATTGTTTGGTCTGTGATAATTTCCTCCAAGCTCATTCCTTCGTCATTGTCTTGATTAGAAAAGGATATATATGTGTTCAGTGGCATATGTTTTTTACGGTTAGATGCTTCCAAAGCAGAATACAATTGCCTGCTGACACACAAATCTGCAAAAGAGAAAAAAGAAGTTTCTTTCTCTTCTTTATAGTCTCTTACTGCCTTAAAAAGGCCAATCATGCCTTCCTGTATCAAATCATCCGTTTCACCACCGATTAAGTACATCGCATTGGTTTTTTTACGAACCAGCGGCTTATATTTTTCCATAATATAGTCCGCAATATGCGTCTCGCCAGCACGAAGCATACGTATCAGTTCTTCGTCGGTATAGGTTGTATAGTTCATCTATATCCTCCAGTTATCGCACAAGTCATATCCCGGCTTTTAACTTTTACCAAGTCTCTGACGCACGATTTCATAAGCCAAAACACCTGTTGCAACAGATGCATTCAGTGAATCAATGTCACCCTTCATTGGAATGGTTGCAATCATGTCGCAGTTTTCTTTTACAAGCTTGCTAACTCCCTCGCCCTCGTTACCGATGACAAGTCCTATAGAACCAGTCAGGTTCAAATCATACATTGGTGTGCCATCCATATCCGCGCAAACAAACCACATTCCCTTTTCCTTTAATTCCTTGATGGTCTGTGTGATGTTGGTTACTTTTGCAACCGGTGTGTAGTTAATCGCACCTGCAGAGGTTCTTGCCACGGTTGGGGTAAGACCAACCGCACGGCGCTTTGGAATAATGATTCCGTGAGCACCTGCCTGATTTGCGGTACGGATAATTGCGCCAAGGTTATGTGGGTCTTCAATTCCATCCAGAATAATGATAAATGGAGCTTCCCCTTTGGCCTCCGCTTTTGCCAGGATATCCTCTACCTCTGCATAATCATAAGCCGCAGAAATGGCAATGACACCCTGATGCTTTCCGCCCGTCTCTGAAATCTGGTCTAATCTGTCCTTTGACACATAATTGATAATCGTGTCACCTTTTCTGGCTTCTCGCGTAATGGATTTGATTGGTCCATCCTGGCAGCCATCTAATACAAATAATTTATCAATGGTTTTTCCGGAACGAAACGCCTCAAGTACGGCATTGCGCCCTTCGATTTTGTTCTCCACATACGAAGTATGCTGATATCCTGTAGGTTCGTATCCCATGCTGCTCTCCTCTTATTATTTCACTTTATCTTCTCTCTTGTACATCCTTCTAATGCCGGATATGCGCTTTCTCAAGTCCAAGCTTCGTTAATTCTACGATTCTTGGAAAATCATCCTTCAAATACAGATATCCCATCAGCGCCTCAAATCCGGTAGCCTTGCGGTAATCCAGCATGCTGGCATTTTTTGCCATGGTCAAAGATTTGGCATTGCGGCCCCGACGGTATACGTCTGCCTCCTCTTCTGTCAAATCCTCTTCTAAGGCATCAATCATTTTTGCCTGACTCGCTGCTTTTACAATATGGCTGGTATACTGATGGAGCTGGTTTGCTTTGGTATTTCCTTTTCCGACTACAATGGAACGGATGACCAAATCAAAAATACCATCTCCAATATACGCCAGTGCCAATGGTGAATAGGTTTTGATATCCACGTCTTTGATATCAAACTGCTCTTTGATATAAGAATCAATTTTCATTTCCATTAAACAAGCTCCCACTTTACACCTTCTCTTGTATCCTTGATGGCAACGCCTTTTGCAAGAAGTTCATCACGAATTGCATCTGCCGTTGCAAAATCCTTCGCCTTCTTTGCTGCTGCACGTTCTTCAAGCTTCGCAAGTACGAAGGCCTCTAATTCTGCATCTAGTCCTGCATTTTCTGTTGCTTCTGCAAGTTTTTTGCCTTCCTCATAAAGGTTTAAAGACAGTACATAATCAAAATCATTGATTAATGCAAGCTTAGTTGCATCATTAGTATCTGCCTTTAAGACATCATACAATACCGTAATCGCCATAGATGTATTTACATCGCTGCAAAGTGCATCCTCAAATTTCCCCTTTAGTTCTGCAAAAACCTGGCTGTCTACTTCACCATCTGCGTTCAATTCTGCAACTTTTTTTGCCAATTTATTATATGCCACAACCATATTATCCAATGCTTCATAAGAAAATACAAGTGGTTTGCGATAATGTGACTGTAGGCAGAACATTCTATACACAAGTGGATTATATCCCTTACTCTCTAAGAGTGACACCGTAAGGAAATCACCCTTTGACTTACTCATCTTACCGGACTGGTCATTTAAATGGTTTACATGGAACCAGTAATTACACCATTTGTGTCCGATATAGCTTTCTGACTGGGCAATTTCGTTGGTATGATGTGGGAAAATATTATCCACACCACCGCAGTGAATATCCATATATTCGCCAAGGTGCTTCATACTGATGCAGGAGCATTCAATGTGCCAGCCGGGATAACCCACACCCCATGGACTATCCCATTTTAATGCCTGGTCTTCAAATTTGGATTTGGTAAACCATAATACGAAGTCATTGGAATTCTTCTTATTTGCATCCGCTTCTACGTCGTCACGAACCCCCTCCAATAGCTGTTCTTTTTCCACCGCAGAAGAAAATACATAGTAATCCGCCAATTTGCTGGTATCAAAATATACGTTTCCGCCTGCTTCATATGCATATCCTTTTTCCAAAAGCACTTCTATCATATGGATGAACTCCGAAATACAATTGGTTGCCGGCTCTACTACGTCCGGGCGCTTGATGTTTAGCTTCCGGCAATCGCTAAAAAATGCATCTGTATAGAACTGTGCGATTTCCATAACTGTTTTATTTTCACGCTTTGCGCCCTTTAACATCTTGTCTTCTCCGGTATCTGCGTC
>CAYMYV010000070.1:0-9460 GCA_964394775.1 uncultured Lachnobacterium sp.
TTCGCTTGTCTGAAATAATTCCAATATGATCATCCTCGAATATAATGATGTCTCCGCCCTGCCATTCCTCAATCTTGGTTATGTCCGTAGTAAGACTAATTGCATGACGCTCAAAAAAAACACTTAGGTTTCTTACTCGGCGAAAATCGATATTTTTATCCGGGGTTGCAATGTTATATGCCTCTGGTGCAGCTGCAATGTCAGCACTTACCAGCTCCCTCAAATCATAGCCGGCATTTAAAAATCCCTGCGCAACTACATCCGTGCACACACCATATCCATCATCGGGATAGCCACCAGCATAATATGCACTCTTATATTTCGGCTTTGTTGCAACATACGCTCTCACCCCTTGTAAAATATCCGTCTGATCGTCAATTCCGTCCCCATCATAATCCGCATCGCTTCTGTAAGTCGCAATTCCAAAATGCGAGCTGTAATAATATGTGTGTGGAATCACATTTAGCATATAGAGAATCCCAACCACAATTATCAAAATAATCACACCAGCTATGAGGCTGTTACACCGAAGCTGCTTTCTTCGCTTTTCCCTACTACGTCTCATATTCACTTTCGTATCCTCTGGCATCTGATATCTCATAACAACCCTCATTCCCTCTGTTGTACACCTATCATGCATAAAATCCAAGAAGTACATCCTCTTTATGCATTTTAGCATACCCGGAAATAAAGTTCTCTAGAGAAGCAATTAAGATTCCTTAAGACTTTATGAAGGTAAAAAGACTGCACACAAGGTGCAGTCTTTATTCTAAGCTTCTTCGTCTTCAAATACTTCGTCTTCCTCAAAAACATCGTCATCTACAATGTCTTCTTCTAAAATGTCATTCTCTAAAATATCGTCTTCTTCAAAAAAATCTTCATCAAAATCATCTTCGAACTCACATTCATAATCTTCCAAGCATTCCGGTTTGAAGAAACGATAAATCGCATAAGCCACTGCAGCAATTACTACAAGGCCACCGATTACAGCTAATACAATGAGTACTACATTTTTCTTTTTCTTCTTGTCTTCTTCTTTTTTCAAAAGACTGACGATTTTACTTGATTCAATAACGTCTGTCGCATTGTTTAAAAGTGATTCTAATTTATTCATAGTATCCCCGCTCCTTTATATGTTTTCTATTGGTAATATTATATCATAGGATTTCCCATTTTCCTAATAAAAAATACACATTTTATATTTTTTTCAATTTTGCAAAGGATGCAAACATCTTTTTAGTGCCGGCCTTATCAAAATCAACGGTAACTTCATAATCTCTGCCACCTGCCACAATTGCCATAACCTCGCCATCACCGAATTTGATATGTCTTACGCGGTCACCAACTACATAATCCAGGCTTGAACCCTGTGTACTGGAGGAATCAAACGAACGCTGGTTATTCACTGGTGTATAGGTTGGCTGCTTACTCTTTTGCACACCAAATGTACTTCCCTGATATCGCTGGTCGTAGGTCGAGGTCCCATAAGCATTCTGTCCGTAGGCACTGTAGGACGTTGCTGATGCACGAAATGCCAGCTTCGCCTTCTGGTATGCATTGTCCTTCACCAACTGGTCTGCCACCTTTGGTTCATAGATTTCTCCACCAATCAAATGCTTTGGAATCTCCTTCACGAAACGGGATACACAGTTAAACTGTGTCTCTCCACGAATCATGCGACTCCTTGCAGCGGTAATGGTCAGGTGCTCCTTAGCGCGGGTAATACCCACATAAGCAAGACGTCTCTCCTCTTCTAATTCTGTAGAAGCATCATCACTGGTGATGGACATATAGCTTGGGAATAAACCATCCTCCATGCCCGCCAGATATACATTTGGAAACTCCAGACCCTTGGCACTGTGAAGGGTCATCAGCACTACATAATCACTATTCTCATCCAAAGCATCAATATCTGCCACAAGTGCCACTTCCTCTAAGAAACCGCTTAAGGTTGGGTGCTCTTCCCCCTCTTCATAGTCTGCAATCTTACTGATGAATTCGTCGATATTCTGGATACGCTCTTCTGCCTCGTCTGTTCCTTCTGCTTCCAATTCCTCCAGATATCCTGTGGTTTCGAGAATCTCCTGCACCAAATTCGTCAAAGAACAACCATTCTCCAGCCGTGCTCTCATCGACTGAACAAACAATACAAATGGACGGATTTTCTCCGCAGCTTTACCAAGCCCCGGGATATCACCTGCCACACGCAGTGCATTGTAAAATGGCATCTCATTGTCATACGCATAGTTGGATACTTTTCCAATGGATGTAGCACCGATTCCTCGTTTTGGCACATTGATAATTCGCTTTACCGCCAAATCATCACGACCATTATCAATGGTCTTCAAATATGCCAGCAAATCCTTGATTTCTTTACGAGAGTAGAAGTTTACTCCGCCAAAAATCTTATATGGAATATTAGACACAATAAATCGCTCTTCAAACAAACGGGACTGTGCATTGGTTCTATATAAAATGGCGCAATCCTTATAAGTATATTCCCCACTACGAACCTTTCTTGCAATATCTCTCGTGATATAATCTGCTTCCTCGTACCCGCTCTCAAGCTGCTCAAAGCAAATCTTATCGCCCTTACCGTTATCCGTCCACAACGCCTTATCCTTACGACCGATATTGTTGGCAATCACGCCATTGGCGGCATCCAGAATATTCTGGGTTGAACGATAATTCTGCTCCAGCTTGATAACTGTTGCATCCGGAAAATGCTTCTCAAAATTCAAAATATTATAAATGTTCGCACCACGGAACTTATAAATCGACTGGTCGTCGTCACCAACCACACAGAGATTCTTGTACTTCATCGCAAGAAGACGGATAAGCTCAAACTGTGCAGTATTGGTATCCTGATACTCGTCCACCATGATATAGCGGAAACGTTCCTGATAGCTGTTTAATACATCTTTATCCAATTGAAACAGCTCTACCGTTTTAAAAATCAAATCATCAAAATCAAGGGCATTGTTCTGTCTGAGCACCTTCTGGTATTCCTTATAAACCTCTGCCTGACGACGCTTGTTATAATCCCCGGCAGCTCTGGTCTCAAACTCAATTGGGTCAATCAGCTCGTCCTTTGCAGAGGATATCACACTAAGAAATGTCTTCTCCTTATGTATCTTGGTATCAATCTCCAGACGCTTACAGATGTCCTTCATAAGTGTCTTCTGGTCATCTGCATCATAAATTGTAAAATTCGTGCTATACCCCAATCGGTCAATATATCTGCGTAAGATTCTCACACATGTGGAATGGAAGGTTGCAACCCAGATGCTCTCTGAGCCATATCCAACCATATCATCAATTCGCTCTCTCATCTCACCTGCCGCTTTGTTGGTGAAGGTAATCGCCATGATATTGTATGGATTCACACCCATTTCTTCTATCAAATATGCAGCTCTATGTGTCAGCACTCTGGTCTTACCCGAACCGGCTCCCGCTAATATCAGCACTGGCCCCTCTGTGGTAAAAACACCCTGCTGCTGCTGTTCATTCAATGTATCATATATGCTCATAATCATTTCCTTTTCGTACATATGTTTGCCTTTGATTATAACATACTTGTTCCTATATATCCATAGGAAACTTATGAAAATTTGAAGGAAGCGTCGCTAATTAAATTCCTCTGAAGCAAAATGTAAATACTTTTCTCGCAGATACGTCAAGTAAGTATTCCGGATGTACTCTTGCACCCCAGCTATCATCACCTGCTACACCCATTTGCTGCTGTGCCACACGAACCACAGTATAATGCACCTGTGGCAGCTCATATTCGTGAGTAGCATTCTCCAGCTCGTGTGGTGTATATGGCAACGCACTAAAGGACAATTCATCTCCAAAGAACAGGATACCTCTGCCTTTTTTATCCATAACCTTCGCATAACGCACACCGCATTTATTACCGCACTCCTGTGGAGCCAGATACTTCGCCATATTGTCAGCAACTGTATTTTCGTAGATTCCCAGCCTTCCGCCTCGCAGACGGTCTGCATAGGTCTCTGCAGGGCCAAGTCCATACCACTCTAATCGCTCGTAATCTGCATCCAATTTAAACATCATACCATATTCCGGCATATCCGAAAGCTCTGCTACCGGGTCATAAATCAAGGTCGTTTCAATCGTTCCATCGCCGAATACCTGATAGGTCACCTGACAACTGCTTTCCGGTGTTGTTGGCATATAGTAGGTATAGGTAAGACGAATGCTATTTTCCAATTCCTCCACAGCCGGATTCGTATCATGATTTGCTTCCTTGCTTCTGACATTTAAATACATGCTGGCAATCTTCCACTGCGCATAGCGTTGCTGCATCAGGCTGCCATTGTCATTGTCTACCGGTGCGCGCCAGAAGTTTGGCATTGGAATTGTCTTAAACAGCTCTACTCCGCCATATACATAGGAAATAAGCCCAGCGCCACCGCAAGAGAATAACGCCGAAAAGCCCTCTCCATGTACACCAATTGTTGCACATCCATATACTACCTTAATCGATTTTTCACAGCTATATTGTTTTACCTCTGTTTTGTATACGTGCTGACCAAAAGCCACCTCATGTCCTGCCTTTGCCCAAAGTGTATCCTCCTTCAGGGTAAAGGAAACTGTCACTGTAAACTCAGGCAATTCATATCCCTGACCTGCCATGCATTTTGCCTGCTCCATCACAGATAGTATCTCTTCCGGTAAATCAAAGGTAGCCTCATGAAGTGGTGACAAGCAAATGCACGCCCGGGTCCTTACCACTTCCCTGCCGTTTTTCTGTAAAATAATCCACGCATCAAAGGCTTCTGTATTCACAAACAGGTTTTTGTTTACTACCGTAAAGGTGGTGTCAGAAAAATGCACTGTAATATTTTGATAATTAAACTTCACTTCCTGCAGCTTTGGTGACGGCTCTCTATCTCCGCCATACACAATGCCATTTCCGCTGAAGTTATAATCACATGGTCTGTCACCAAAATCGCCGCCATATGCTAAGAACCATCTTCCGTATCGGTCCTTTTTATAAATCGACTGGTCTACATAATCCCATATAAAACCGCCCTGATATCTTGGCTCTGTATCCGTCAAATCTGTGTATTTGTGCATGCCGCCACAGGAATTGCCCATTGCATGGGAATATTCACAGCAGATAAATGGTTTCTTCTTATCCTCTGCCAAAAACTTCTTAATTCCTTCTACTGAGGTGTACATCTGGCTTTCCATATCGCTTGTGTCGTTATATCTTCTGTCGTGGATAATCCCTTCATAATGAACGAGTCTGTGTGCATCAAGCTCGCGGAATTTCTGCGACATCTCATAAATGACCCTTCCACCACAGGCTTCATTTCCACATGACCAGATTAATATTGACGGATGGTTCTTATTTCTCTGATAGCAGCTGTTGACACGGTCAAGCATCATGCCAAGCCAATCATCATTATCTCCCGGAACCACCTGTTCTCTTGTGATTTTTCCGCGATACATGGCATCCATGCTTCCATGGGACTCCAGGTTATTCTCCGCAATCAGATACAGACCATATTCATCACATAACTCATATATAAGCTTGTCATCCGGGTAATGGCTGGTACGTATTGCGTTAATATTGTGCCGCTTCATCGTCACAATATCCTTAATAACTTCCTCTTTGTTTGGTACACGACCTGTAATGGAACTAAATTCATGACGATTTACTCCCTTAAACACGATACGTTTTCCATTTAACCTCATGATGCCGTCCACCATTTCAAAACGGCGGAAGCCTACATTCTGTGTCGTTACTTCTACGATTTCACCTGCTTGGTTTTTAAGAATGATTTTCAGCAAATAAAGATTTGGCTCTTCTGCACTCCATAATCTTGGTGCACAAACCATCCCCTGCATGCACGTCACTGTCTGCTCTGTCTCAAAGCCCTCTACTGACTGCAATTCTCCATATAAAAGCGTCTCGTCCTCATCCAGAAGCTGCACTTCTATCGTACCGCAACCGCTGACCGTGGTCGTTACTTCCAGATTCCCCTCTGATAAATCCTGTGAAACGAGAGGCTCCACCTTCACATCCCACAGATGCACCTCTGGGATTGCATATAGATAGACATCTCGGTAAATCCCGCTAAAACGGAAAAAGTCCTGGTCCTCACACCAGCTGCTGGCGGTCCATTTCCACACGCGTACTGCCAGCTTATTCTCTCCTTCACACAAATATGGTGTCAGTTCAAATTCCGCCAGGTCAAAGGTATCCTCACTGTATCCTACATAATGGCCATTCAGCCATAATGCAAATCCGCTTTCCACTCCCTGAAACGAAATTACAATACGCTTATCCTTCATATGCTCTGGCAAAGTAAAATACTTCACATAGCTTGCCACAGGATTAAACTCTGTTGGAATCTCCCCCGGTTTAATGCAATCTACACCCTCCCATGGGTATGTAATATTTGTATAATGTGGTACCCCGTAGCCCTCCATCTGAATATGGGCTGGTACGTGAATTGTATCCCAGCTCTTGCAATTGCAGGTCTTAGATTCGAAGCCTTCTACTGCAAGACTTAAATTCTTTGCATAAGAAAAATTCCACAGCCCATTTAAGCTCATTCGGTACGAGCTCTCCCCATTTTGTTTCTCGTACCAATTTGCATAACACACATGGTCGGAATGGGCAGGCAGACGGTTTTCTTCAAAAATTCTTGGATTCTTCACGATTTCACAATCAAACTTTCCCATAACATAACTTCTCGCTTTCTATTTGCTATCTTAGTAATACATATCTTCTTTAGTATAGCATTTTTACAAAAGAAGACAATAATTTTAACTTTTTTCTTGTTATATGGTTTTGAATACTATACAATGTATTTTGTAGCTTAGTTTTTTAACACAAAAAAACATATGATATGAAAAGGGATAAATAATATGGAAAGAGACATGAAACATGCGATTGTAGATTTATTGGAAAAGCTCAAGACCATTGACTACATTCGTCCGGAATCCATTCCGAATATTGATTTATATATGGACCAGATTACCAGCTTTATGGATGCACAGCTGGCAGATTATAAGCGTCATGATGATGACAAATTATTAACCAAAACCATGATTAATAATTACACCAAGAATGATTTGCTTCCACCTCCGAACAAGAAGAAATATTCCAAGGAGCATTTGCTAACCTTAATCCTTATATATTATATGAAGAATATCTTGAGTATTAGTGATATTCAGACCATCCTCAATCCAATTACTGATAAGTATTTTGGCAGTGATGGCGAGCATAATATGCAGGATATTTATGCAGAAATCTTCCGTATGGAGGAAAATGAAACCAGTAAGATTCTCAAGGAATTCAGCAAAAAATATGGGATTGCAAAGGAAACCTTTACTGATTTTCCGGAAGATGAGCAGGAGCTTTTACACACCTTCAGCTTTATCTGCCTATTAAGCTTTGATATCTATATGAAGAAACGCCTGATTGAAAAAATAATAGATGATATCATGGTAAAGAATAAAGAAAACAAAGACCAGCCTAGTTAGGCTGGTCTTCTTCATCCTCTTCCCAAGTCATACGTTTAAATACCATGTCATATCCATCATTCCCATAATTTAATGAACGATTTACACGACTGATGGTTGCAGTAGAAGCACCCGTCTTCTCTGCAATATCCAAATATGTCTTCTGGTCACGCAGCATCTTTGCCACCTCAAAACGCTGTGACAAAGACAACAGCTCGTTTACCGTACAAACATCCTCAAAAAAGGAATAACACTCTTCACGATTCTCTAAACATAAAATTGCATCAAACAAATGATTCACTGACGAAGTTCTAATTTTTTTATTCATTACATAGCCCCTCTCTTCCGTAAACTGGATACACCTATTTTAGCATATTACAGTTTTATCGTAAACAAGTTTCTTGAATTAATATTTGAATATGTTATAATCGTACTATCTTGTTAATTATATGAGGAGAAATCTCATGAAAAAAATAAAAACCTTTCTTTTTTCCCTTGTTCCGACCTTGCTCGGCTTTGGAATTCAGTTTTCCGTTATGTTTTATTTTATGATTCTGAGTGCAATCATTATGTTCGCTGTTGTCCCATCCCTTACCGGACAATACACCTCGTATTACGATGTCATGAATCTATTTATGGATACCAATTTTAACACCCTTATTATGATTGTATTCTCGGTGATATGTACCGTAACCTTCGGTATCTGGTACTATAGGAGCTGCGGTGGTAATTACCGCCTGAATCTGAAAAAAGAATTCCATCCACTTCAATTAGCAGGAATTCTGATTATGGTTCCTGGTACACAGTTTGCAACCAGCATACTTATTAGTGTCATTTCAACGGTTGTTCCAAAATGGTATGAGGATTATCTCGCCTTGATTGAAAATGCGGGCGTAACAGAAGCCTCTCTTCTTATGCTGCTTTATTCCGTTTGCCTGGCTCCATTTAGTGAGGAGCTCCTCTTCCGCGGTGTGACTATGCGTATCGCCAGAAGAGCCTTCCCATTCTGGGTGGCCAACATTATTCAGGCAGTGCTTTTTGGGGTGTTCCACATGAATATGCTCCAGGGCTGTTATGCCTTTGCCCTTGGACTGATTCTTGGTTATATCTGCGAATATGGCGGAAGCATTTATTATTCCATCTTCTTCCATTTCCTGTTTAACCTATGGGGAATGACCTCCGAGTGGCTAAATTCGATTAACGAAGTTATCCTTGGCTTAATCATTCTGCTTGGCGCAGTTATCTTATTCCCACTTGGCACAGCTCTCTTCCATACGGGAACGAAGCAGAAAAAAACACAAACCATCTAATAAAAAGCGTCGTCAGACGCGATTTCCCATAAGGATTCGGGTGTCAAATAAAAATAAGGTGCGTTCCAGCGCACAAAAATGGGGCGGTTAACGCCCCATTTTCTATTGATTATTATATGTGGTGATATCTGCTGTCTCAAATGATACACGAATATCGCTTGGGCGATATACGGTATAGAACTGATGCAGCATTCTTTGTATCGCCTGCGGTACATTGGCAGAAATGGTATCCACCAATACCAAAAGCATCTGTGCACTGGAGAAGCGTGTACTAACATCAACGCCACGCATTGCCCTCGTTACAGACAATTCCAATTCATGCATAACCATGTCTCTTTCTTCAAATTCCAATGGAATGGACTTGTCAAAATCTATGGTTAATAGTACCAGCTGTACGTTCTGATGATTTCTCTGTGCATATTTTCCCACAAAATCGTGTGTCTCCAGGAATCTCTGATATTCTACACGGTATGCTCCTGAGTAATTGCCTTTGCTTCGAATTGCACATACCAGTTTTTCCAAATCCACCTTGGCATTCTGTGCTCCGCCATACTCGGCTCTATTGTGGAAGCTATATCCGCCTTTTCCATTTTGTTTTACATAATATAATGCACGGTCCGCACAACGGAAGAGCTGATTGTAGTCTCTAC
>CAYMYV010000071.1:0-9449 GCA_964394775.1 uncultured Lachnobacterium sp.
CGTACTCAGCAGATGAACCTTACACCGCAGGAGAGCGAGCAGTTATCAAAGTATGTATCGGATGATAGCTACGTGAAGCAGCAGAAGGAAGATATTGAAGAATTGACTTCTATGTTTAAAGACATGCTTGGTAAATCGGTTGGCGAAGAAAAGGCGCCATTTGTGAAGGAATTCCAGAGTCACTTCGTTGCACAAGATGATTTTAAGGCATCGTATTCCATTATGATTGAGGGATATAAGAATCCACTATATATAGAAGTAAATAATGATCACTTAGAGGTTCATTATGGACAAAAGGATAACATCGATGTATATGGAAAGATGTCGGGGGAAGTTATGCAGTCAATTGTAGATGGAAGGATGACCTTCCAGAGAGCGTTTATGACTGGCGAGATGACTGCGAAGGGTAATTTTAAAACGCTTCGTATGTTAGACCAGATATTCCTGTTCTAATTTCAGGGGTTCTAGGGGAACTCCTTACTGAGAAGGAAGATATTGAAGAATTTGTAGTATGAGTGGAAGGAAAAAGAAAAATGAAGGATTGTAATTGTATTTTTTGTAAATTAGCCAATGGAGAGATTCCAACGAATTCCATTTATGAGGATGAAGATTTTAAGGTAATTATGGATGTAAGTCCTGCGACAAAGGGGCATGCACTGGTTCTTCCAAAGGAACACTACGCAGATATTTATGAGATTGACGCCGAAGTATTGGCAAAAGCAGTTAAGGTTGGGCAGAAGGTTATCAAGCATGTTACACCTGTATTGGGCTGTGACGGATATAATTTATTACAGAACAATGGAGAGGTTGCCGGACAGACCATTTTCCATTTTCACCTACATCTGATTCCACGTTATGAGGATGCAGATAATACAAATGTGCTTACGACAGGTCATGTAACGTTTACTGACGAAGAGATGAAGACTCTTTGTGAGAGCATGAAGCTTAAATAATTGAAAAACACAAACATAAAAAGGGCTTGTAAGCCCTTTTTACTATTTAGAGTATTCTTTTATTAATCCAATAATTGTTCCAATCGAATCCATTTGTCCGCTGTTTGACATGGCATCAATATAATGCTGACGGTTTGCATATACGTCTTTGACAGCATCCAAAAGAATTTGGTCGGTTAAGGTTTCTTCATCAAGGACATGGGAGAAGCCTTGTTTTGCAAAGGATTTGGCATTTAAAATCTGGTCTCCACGGCTTGCAGACGCAGGGAGTGGAATCAGGATATTTGGTTTGTGAAGTGCTAAAAGCTCACAGATTGAGTTGGCACCTGCACGTGAGATTGCCAAATCAGCAAGAGCTAGCATATCGGTAAGCTCGGAAGAAGCATACTCAAACTGTGCATATCCTACAATACCATCCAGTTGATGGTCGAGATTGCCCTTGCCGCAAAGATGGATGATGTGGAATTCTTCTAACAATTCAGGAAGCACCTTGCGAACAGCAGTATTGATTGCCACAGAGCCAAGGCTTCCACCAATAATCAATAAAACAGGCTTCACTGTTTCCGGAAATTTACATAATTTATATGCTTTATCTTTATTTCCATTGAATAAATCGCGTCGGATTGGTGAACCGGTTAGGACTGCTTTTTCTGCCGGAAGATATTGTAAGGTCTCCGGGAAATTACAGCATACTTTTTTGGCGCCCTTGATTGCAATACGATTTGCCAGACCAGGGGTGATATCGGATTCATGAATGATAGCCGGAACTCCACAGGTTTTAGCAGCCAAAACAACCGGGACAGATACAAATCCTCCTTTGGAAAAGACAATGTCCGGTTTCATTTTTCGCATAAGGCCTAAGGCTTGACCATATCCGTGAATAACGCGGAATGGGTCAGATAGGTTTTTGAGATCTAAGTATCTGCGAAGCTTGCCGGAATCAATACCGTGATATGGAACGCCCTGGGCTTCCATGAGCTCTTTTTCAATACCGTTATAAGAACCGATGTATTCTACATGATAGCCAGCGTCCTTTAAAGCTGGTAAAAGTGCAATATTCGGTGTGACGTGACCTGCAGTACCGCCACCTGTCATAATTATTTTTTTCATAAAACATCCTCTCAATCATAGATGATTCTTCCTATATTATATTATACACAGAAAACAAATTGTCAACAAAGATTAGTTGCCATAAGAGGTCGAAAATAGGGGAAACTTGCGATGAAAAGTGGGCAGAAGAGACTTTATGTGCGTGAAAAAAGCCGTTATAATAGAGTCGAACACCAAGGAAAGCATTATTGTGGTGTACCTCTTATGAAGGAGAATGGCGATGGAAGAGTTAGAAGTACTTCTTCTTATGGCAATTGCTGCCATGGGAATCCTGCTAATTGTTTTGTTACATAAGATAACCATTCTAAAGAAACAAACAGATGATATTGTAAGGGAGGTAAAGACGTACGTTACATATATTACAGAGGAGTCTGAAGCAGATACAGAGCCAAATGCCTCTATAAGCGATTATAATGTCCTGTCAAAAAGGTTTGGACAAGCTTCGGTTCAAGCAGCAGGAGTGGGCGGACAAGCCAATAAGGAGGAATTGGAAAGTAATATTATCCAAGCCGTGTTGGGAGAATATTTCCCATAAACATAGTAAAAATAACCAAAGCGCACCTGAATATGGGTGCGTTTTTTGTGTTAAACACAGGAAAAAAGTACCAGAAATTGACAAATATAATTTGCTTTGATATAATGCACCGAGAACAGAAGTTGTAATATTTCTGTAACATTTGAAATAAAATGTTTAAAAAAGAGAAACCAATGTAATACTAATAGAGAAAATGAAACCAAATTTGGAGGAATTATGAAATCGAATTTAAGAATTACGGCGGCAGTAAGGTTCATTAGTTTATTCATGGCAGGTACACTTTTGTTAACAGCATGTGGAAGTGCAGATATCGGTGATACGTCAATGGACACAAATATGGAAACCTCATCAGGAGATACAGAGAACGTAAGCATTTAAAAAGAAGAAGTAGACGTTGTAGGAGATGCTTCCGAGCTGGAAATGGAAACAGATACTGAATCTGAAAAGGAAAGCGCCTCAGAGGCTGACTCAGAAGGGGAAACACAGGA
The DNA here is from genome assembly GCA_964394775.1 of uncultured Lachnobacterium sp. Taxonomy (GTDB): domain Bacteria; phylum Bacillota; class Clostridia; order Lachnospirales; family Lachnospiraceae; genus Roseburia. The sequence continues at coordinate 3,087 of CAYMYV010000071.1, forward strand.
GCCTGAACCGGAAATTGAACCAGAGCCAGAATACACAGCGCAGGAACAGGAATGGTTAAATTACATTTTAGCAAATGTTGATAATAACCTAAATGTTCGCCAGGAGCCAAGCACGGAAAGCTCTATCGTAGGAAAGCTTGAAAGAGGCGATGTGGGAACCGTTATTGAAAAAGGCGAGGAATGGACGAAAATCAAGTCCGGTAATGTGGAAGGATACGTAAGTAACGAATACTGCTTATTTGGACTAGAAGCATTGGAAATGGCAAAAGAGCTGTATGATACCATTGCAACCGTAACTACAAATGGACTTCGTGTTCGCGCAGACATGAATTTGGAAAGCAAGGTTATTACCAAATTGGCAAAGGGTGAATCGGTGGTTGTAAATACCGATGCTGAAACCACGGATGAATGGGTTGCAGTTATTTACAATGCTGAAACACGTTATGTAAGCGCAGAATATGTAACACTTGGAATGGATGTAAGCTATGGCATGACCAAGGCTGAAATCCAGAAGAAGAAGGAAGAGGAAGCTGCGGCAAAGGCAGCAGCAGAAAAAGCAAAGCTGCAGGCGAAATATGATGCTGCAGTAAATGCGGCCAGTGACTTAGACCTTCTTGCAGCACTCATCTACTGTGAGGCAGGAGGAGAATCCTATGATGCACAGCTTGCAGTTGGTGCTTGTGTAGTTAACCGCAAGGAGCATGCAAATTATCCTAACACGATTAAAGGTGTAATTTACCAGAAAAATCAGTTTACACCAGCGGGTTCCGGTAAAGTGGCCAGAATATTACTTGAAGGAAAAGCAACTGCATCTTGTTATAAAGCAGCTGCTGCAGCATTGGCAGGAGAAGATAATACTAACGGATGTCGTTCCTTCCGCCTTGCATCTACTGGTAGAAAAGGTGTTGTTTACGGCAAAATTGTATTTTTCAATAATAATTAAGCATAATAGATAACAAAAGGTCGTCGAAAGACGACCTTTTTTCTTGTATTCGTGAGATAAATAGAGTAAAATATCTTCATCTCAAAATTTAGGAGGACCAGATTATGACTTTAAAGGGACGCAATTTTTTGACACTAAAGGATTTTACACCAGAAGAAATCACCTATTTAATTGATTTGGCAGAAGAATTAAAGGACCAGAAGCAAAAAGGTGTTTTACATAATGCCCTTATGGGTAAAAACATTGTACTTATTTTTGAAAAAACAAGTACAAGAACCAGATGTTCCTTTGAAGTAGCAGCCTATGACCTTGGCATGCATGTAACCTACCTTGACCCAAGCGTATCACAGTTCGGCGGAAAAGAAAGTGTAGCAGATACTGCGCGCGTGCTTGGAAGAATGTATGATGGAATTGAATACCGTGGCTTTGGGCAGGAAAAAGTAGAAGAGCTGGCAAAATACGCAGGTGTTCCCGTATGGAATGGTCTTACGAATGAATATCATCCAACACAAATGATTGCAGACATGCTAACGGTTCGCGAGAATTTTGGGAAACTGGAAGGCTTGAAATTCGTATATATGGGAGATGCCCGCTACAATATGGGCAACTCGCTGATGATTGTTTGTGCGAAGCTGGGTATGCACTTTGTTGCATGTACTAACAAGAAGTATTTCCCTAACGAAGAGTTAGTAGAATATTGTAAGAATGTTGCAAAGGAAACCGGTGCAACCATTACTCTGACAGAGGATGTGGCAGAAGCAACTACAGATGCAGATGTTATTTATACCGATGTATGGGTATCTATGGGTGAACCGGAAGCAGTATGGGAAGAGAGAGTTGCTGATTTGCTTCCATACCAGGTGAACGAAAAAGCATTTGAAAAGGCAAGGGATTCTGCGATTTTTATGCATTGTCTCCCGGCATACCACGATTTGAATACAGGTGTCGGTCAGGCAGTGTACAGAAAATTCGGTTTATCTGAATTAGAAGTAACAAACGAGGTGTTTGAGGGGCCACGTTCGGTAGTCTTTGATGAAGCAGAGAACCGTATGCATTCTATTAAAGCAATTATGAAAGCAACGCTTTCTGATTAAAGTCCAAAAAGACCAAGAAGCGAGACAAAAATTAATAAGAGGACGGAATTTGTAGTAAATGGAATTTATAATAGAAGAAACACAGTGGATTGGGAAGAAGGGATATAGCTATGATATCCTTGATTCCACCAATAAAAAAGCAAAAGAACTGGCAGAAGAAGGTTGCCCGAATGGGACACTGATAACTGCAGCCGGTCAGGAAGCGGGAGTTGGCCGCCGTGGTCGTAGCTGGTCTTCTGAAAAAGACCAGGGAATCTACATGTCTATGGTGCTTCGCCCAGAGCTTAATCCGGACAAAGCATCCATGGTTACATTGGTCGCTGCACTTGCAGTAGCAAAAGCGATTGAGACGTTAGGCAGAGATTGCGGAGTGCATCCATTTATCAAGTGGCCAAATGACATTGTCATTCGAGGAAAAAAGGTTTGTGGCATTTTAACAGAAATGACCATGAAGGGTAAGGAGATAGGCTATATCATAGTCGGGATTGGTATAAATGTTCACAATCAAGAGTTTCCGGAAGAAATTGCACACATGGCAAGCTCTCTGGAGCTGGAGTTTGGAACCGGAGTTGCAAGAGAGCGTATACTAGAGCAGGTGCTGCTTGAGTTTGAGCATTATTACGAATTATTTTTGCAGGAGCAGGATTTAAGTCTTTTGATAGACGAATACCAGAGAATGTCGGCTAATAAGGGAAGAAAAGTCACCGTACTTGACCCGGAAGGGCAGTATGAGGGTACAGCAAAAGGAATTACAAATTTAGGGGAACTGATTGTAGAAACAGCCCAAGGAACCAGATTGGTATCCAGTGGTGAAGTGTCAGTAAGAGGAATATACGGATATGTCTAAGACAACAGTACTTTGTGCATCAAATGCATATAATAGAAAATACTATTTAAATGAGAATTTTGGAGGTCTCCCGGAAGCAATCAAGGAAGAGCTGCAGATTATGTGTGTGCTTTACACAGAGGATGTGGGTGGCATATTAGAATTGGTTTTTGATGAGGATGGAAACTTAGAATTTCGCACATCCTATGAAGAAAACGACTTCTTCTATGACGAAATTGGCAGCGTGCTAAAAATCAAGCAATATCAGAATGCAAAACGAGAGCTGTTGGAATCCATAGAAACCTATTATCGCATTGTCTTTTTGGGCGAGGGCCTAGACGAGGAGGAATAATCCATGATTTTAACCTTAGATGTGGGAAATACAAATATGACAGGTGGTGTGTTTGACGGAGAGGAAATCAAGGCAACCTTCCGCATCACCACAAAAATTCCACGTACCTCCGATGAATATGGAATGATGCTGTGCAATTTGCTGCAGATTAACAGCATTCCAATATCAGATATTGAAGACGTGGCAGTCTGCTCTGTAGTGCCGGATGTGATGCATTCCTTAGAAAATGCAATAATCAAATATTTTCATGTGAAACCGATGCTTGTGGAAGCGGGAGTAAAAACCGGTATCCGTATCGTAACACCACATCCACAGCAGATAGGCGCAGACCGTATTGTAGATGCAGTTGCCGCTTATGAGATTTATGGCGGACCGGTGCTGGTACTGGATTTTGGAACAGCAACTACCTACGATTTGGTAGATGCAGAAGGGGCGTTCCGTGGAGGGATTACGGCGCCAGGTATCCGCATCTGTGCAAAGGCATTGTGGGAGGATGCGGCAAAGCTTCCTAAGATTGAAATCAAGAAACCGGATGCTGTTCTCGGAAAAGACACCATCAGTAGCATGCAGTCAGGTCTAATCTTCGGTCAGATTGGTCAAACCGAATATATAATAAAAAGGGTAAAAGAAGAAGTACAGCTTGAGACAATGAAGGTAGTAGCGACAGGCGGACTTGGCAGAATTATAGCAAATGAAACCGATTCCATTGATGTATATGACCCAAATCTTACATTAAAGGGTATTCATTTGGTATATAAAAAACAGAATCGCCGCATAAAATAAAAGGAAGAAAGTATTATGATAAAACCGCTTACAATCGGAAGCGTGACTTTACCAAATAACTTAATATTAGCACCCATGGCAGGAGTAACAGACCTGCCATTTCGCTTGTTATGTAAGGAGCAGGGAGCAGGACTTTTGTGCATGGAAATGGTAAGCGCCAAGGCCATATTATATAAGAACAGAAATACCATAGACCTGCTCGCTATCGACGAGAGGGAATTACCGGTATCCCTTCAGCTGTTTGGTTCAGACCCCGATATCATATCGCAAATTGCACACGAGATAGAGGAGCGTCCATTTGATATTCTGGATATCAATATGGGGTGTCCGGTTCCTAAAATCGTAAATAACAAAGAAGGCTCCGCCTTAATGAAAAATCCAAAGCTGGCGGGCGAGATTATAGAGAAAACGGTAAGGGCAATAAATAAGCCGGTCACCGTTAAGATACGAAAAGGCTTTGATGAGGACCATATTAATGCCGTGGAGATGGCACGTATAGCAGAAGCCAGTGGTGCCGCTGCAGTTGCAGTACATGGTAGAACCCGTGAACAGTTCTATTCGGGAAAGGCAGATTGGGACATCATTCGCCGCGTCAAGGAAGCGGTATCCATTCCGGTTATTGGAAATGGTGATTTGCTTACGGCAGAGGACGTGATTGCCATGTACGAACAAACCGGCTGCGATGGCTTTATGATTGGACGTGGCGCACAGGGGAATCCGTGGATTTTCCGACAGGTATTACATTTTTTTGAAACGGGTGAGCACCTGCCAAAGCCAACCTTTGATGAAGTGGCCGAGATGATGCTGCGTCATGCACGCATGATGTTAGACTTCAAAGGAGAGTACACAGGCATCCGAGAGATACGAAAGCATGGTGCGTGGTATACGGCGGGTTATCCAAACTCTGCAAAGCTACGAGTACTGATTAATGAAGTGGAAACCTATGAGCAGTTAGAAGGATTGTTGTATACAATAAGTGAAACCCGGTAAATCCCATGGAATCTGCAAATTTCCTAGGTTTTCCAAGGATTTTTCTTGACATAAGGGGTTCGATTGGCTATAATACAACACGCTAGTCAAAAAGATTTATTAGAAAAGGGTAAAGGAAATGACAAATAAAAAAAATATCTTGACCAGTGAAGGTCTTAAGAAATTGGAAGACGAATTAGATGATTTAATCGTTGTAAAACGTAAAGAGGTTGCGCAGAAGATTAAAGAAGCTCGTGAACAGGGCGACTTATCCGAAAATGCAGAATACGATGCAGCAAAGGATGAGCAGCGTGACATCGAAGCTCGTATTGAAGAAATCGAAAAAATCTTAAAGAATGCTGAAATTGTAGATGAAGATGAAGTAAACCTTGATACCATTAACATTGGTTGTCAGGTAAAAATCTTAGACTGCGAATTCGATGAGGAATTAATATACAAAATCGTAGGTTCTACAGAAGCAAACAGCTTAAAAGGCAAAATCTCCAATGAATCTCCGGTAGGTAGAGCTTTAATCGGCAAAAAAGTCGGAGAAATGGTATCTGTAGAAACACAGGTAGGAGATGTACAGTATAAAGTACTTGATATTCAGAAATCTGTTTAAGACCAATTGACATCCACAGTAAACGGAGGAAGAGCATGGGTAATCAGGAAAATGCAAACAATGCACCACAGCAGGATTTAAACGAACTTTTAAGAATCCGTCGTGACAAATTACAAACATTACAGGAAAATGGTAAGGACCCATTTGTTATCACAAAATATGATGTAACACATCATAGCAGCGACATCAGAGATAACTATGATATACTGGAAGGCCAGGAAGTAGCACTTGCAGGACGTATGATGTTTAAACGTGTTATGGGAAAAGCTTCCTTTTGCAATATCCAGGATTTGAAGGGCAATATGCAGGCATATGTAGCCAGAGATAACATTGGTGAAGAAGCTTATGCTGATTTCAAGAAATATGACGTGGGTGATATTCTTGGTATCAGAGGAACTGTATTCAAAACAAAAACAGGTGAAATCTCTATCCATGCGGAAGAAGTAACTCTTTTATCAAAGAGCTTACAGATATTGCCTGAGAAATTCCATGGTCTTACCGACACCGATACAAGATATCGTCAGAGATATGTTGACCTTATCATGAATGCAGAAGTAAAGGATACCTTTGTAAAGCGTTCTATGGTATTAAAGAGCATTCGTAACTTCTTAGATGGACAGGGCTTCATGGAGGTTGAAACACCAATGCTTGTTTCTAATGCCGGCGGAGCAGCTGCCAGACCATTCGAAACTCATTTTAACGCATTAGACGAAGACCTTAAGCTTCGTATTTCTCTTGAGCTTTACTTAAAGAGACTTATCGTTGGTGGAATGG
>CAYMYV010000072.1:0-9354 GCA_964394775.1 uncultured Lachnobacterium sp.
CCCTAGGGTCAGCTTTGGTTCGTTGGTGGTAGCAATCATTCGGTCCTTGGAATCCTTGTACACGAAAACACGAACCTTATCATGCAGCTTTAGCCCTTCCGGAACCTGCTTAAATGGCAAAAGAACTCTGTTTTCATCACCTTGATTTTCTGCAAGGTAGATTCCAAATTCTACTTTTTTTACATATATCAGCTCCTGATATTCACCTAGTTTCATGCTTGCCCTGCCTCCTTCTATCTATAATATGATAAATGTCACTTCTTTCCCAGTCTCTTATCCTGCCACAAATAACACCGTGGCATATGGCTTTCTCTTCTCGTCTGCAAGCACAACCGTAACCTCGTGCTCTGCCACAGTCACGCGAGGATACAGTACATCCCCTAACACTGCTGCCTTTTTGTATTCCACACGAATCTCTCGAATGTCAAAGCCTTCCGGAAGATATTCTTCTGCTATCATAACATATTTGCCGTTGTTCATATGCTGGTTAGTGTCAATAAAAAACTTATGAACGCGAATCGGCTCTTTCTCTTCATACTCTGTTGGAATTGCAATCTTACGTTCACAGTAATCCATATCCAGCTGTGGTTCATCCGGATAAATGTCACTTACCTGCTTCGGGATTCTCATTGGGCGTCCGGTTTCGGTATCAATCAGTATCCAGATGGAATTGGCGGAGACAAGACGTTTGCCTTCCGCATTATCCACACAGAAATTACGATGGGCTAACAAGCCCTCTGTATCATATGGCCATGTAGATACTACGATATCCTCTGACAGCTTTGGCATATCCTCAATACAAACCTGCCAAAAGGACAATACCCAAGCCATCTTCTGCTCATACAGCTGTTGTCCACTCGCCCCGAGTGATTCTGAATGCAATGTGCTGCTGTCCTGTAAATAATTAAGCAGTGACGCATATGTTAATCGTTCGTTTGAACCCGCTTCGCTATATCTTACTTTTCCGTTTAACTGATACATATTTTCTCCTTCACATAAAAAGCATTATTCTGCCGACGCAATTTCCTATAAAGATTCGGGTGTCTAAAGGTGCTTTCTAAAACTTGAATTGGCATATTGCACAAATACAGTTCATTTGCCGACACATTATGAGAACATATAGTTTTTGTTAGTGCTTTGTCAACACCTAGTGATTCGCTGACACGATGTCAGCGAAAGGCTTAACTGAGCCATGGATGGCGAATTTAAGCCGGTCACGTCCCTTTTTCAAAACGTTTTTTCAAAGCACTTAGAAAAACTTATGTTTGAAATACGTGTCGGCAAATGAACTGTATTTGTGTAATATGCCACACATAATTTATAAAAGCACCTTTTGACACCCAAATCCTATAAGTAAAGAAAAAGCACTACGCAATGTAGTGCTTTTAAAGCTGGCCCACAAGGATTCGAACCTTGGATGACGGAGTCTTAAGGAAGTTGCCTCATGTCCGTTTTTGCTTGATTTTACAAGGTTTACCCGTCCAGTTATTTGTAAATTGACCTATTGGGGTCAAAATTAAGACTTGCACTACAAATTTGTGTCTTTTTAGCACAAACAGTTTAACACTATTTAAGAGATTTTGCTATATCTTTTTCGAAATAATCATATATGGTATTTAAACGCAGTCCTTAGTTTTGATAATTGAACCCATATACTGTTGCCACATTACTTATTCTCCCTACACTTTTATTTCTCTTGCTAGTGCAGCTCTAGTATATTTTTCTTGTTTCCGTCTATTTTGTTGCTATTTATCATCACTTAAAATTGATTTAAAACAATCCCGGCTCGTTCTCTATCAAATCATCTGCCAAATACTTAGCATCCATATTTTCAATACCGCAAGCCCCCTCTTCAATCTGCGTTGCTAATTTACTTGAATAGTAAATATCAAATGCTTTACGTAGTTCAATCCCTTTTATTTGCGCAATTGCTTTTATAATATCATTCTCTAAATTCTGTTTGTAGATTTCCTCAATTTGCTTTGTATCAGCCATGCTATTTTACCTCATATGATTTCTTATATGTAAGAAGCTGGTCTAGAGTATTTTGATTAACGATACAAATTTGATTGTTCATTTTATAGTATCTTAGTTCTTCTAACACCTTCTGCTTATCCCACAATCCCCTGAAATACATATCTACGGTTTTGAATACATCATCATCTGCAACACTACCAATGATGATGTCGTAATCCTTGTTTATATTTTCTCCTGTGCGACATGCACAAACAAACTCTAACCACTTTTCATTTTCTTTTTCAAATGACAACACACGATAATCTTCCCATTGCTCACTCAACTCATATTCATTAATAATAGGAGTTTTTTCTTGTCGCATTCCTTTACGAATTGCCCATTTCTTTGCCTGTTCTTCATATGTAGTGAGATAAAAACCAACTCCAAAATCAAGATACTTTTTAGAATGAATTACATCTGGCTTTTCAATTATCTCTGTTGTTCCATGATAGACAATCATACATTAACCCCTTTTTCTTTTACATACTCTGTAATGTCTTCTACAAGATACTCTTTCCCTTGTGTGTGCAGCACATCATAACATGGAATAATGTAGTCATCTAAAATCCCCGTAGAATTCAGTATCTTATAAACTGCTGCAGGTGTTTTTTTCCATCTATCCGCCAAACTATATAATAGAAAAATCGAAAAATTAAGTTCTCCTTCTTTACACATAAACTTTACCTCAACCTTATATACACCTTATATCAAGTTGCTATTATAATTATAGGCGATTTTATTCAAATTTACAACGCGTATTCCAAAAATCATAGAAAGCGCAAAATCGTGAAACATTTTGCGCCTTACTCATACATTTTGGTTACAAATATGTTTTAAATTAAAAGCTTTTGTATGCAGGTCACTAATATAATATATGCCTATCTCATCAGATTTTTCAAAAAAGAAAAACCTCGAAGAACTTTCTCTTCGAGGTCTTATTAGCTGGCCCACAAGGATTCGAACCTTGGATGACGGAGTCAGAGTCCGTTGCCTTACCGCTTGGCGATGGGCCAATGTTGTCTCAACAAATGGTATTATACATAGATTGAGACACAGTGTCAACACTTTTTTTATTTTTTTAAAAAACTAATACATCGTAATCTTCTTTAGGAAAAAAGCTTCACCTGCCTGTCAACCATCGCATATATGGTTTCATCTCCCCATTCAATTCCTGCCGTTCCATTGGTATGCTCAATAACAGCTTTTTCAATCTCTTCCTTGCGCTCGAAGGGAACGAGTACTGTCATTTTTACATCCACCCCATATTCACTTTCCAAAATGGAGATTTCCTTTTGTCCAAACAGATACTGCAATTTGCCGATTCCGTTATAATCTGTATTAATATATAGAAGAAACCCTTTTCTTTTTTCTATAATATGAGAGGCTGCAAGTCCCTCCTGTACCGCTTTCTGATACGCTCTTACCAGTCCGCCTGTCCCAAGAAGTACCCCGCCAAAATAACGGGTAACTACAACTGCAACATTGGTTACACCCTCCTTGAGCAATACGTCCAGCATCGGGCGACCCGCAGTCTGTGCCGGCTCCCCATCATCTGAGCATCTGGTAAGCTCCTGATGCTCTCCAATGACAAATGCAGAACAGTTGTGTCTGGCATCCCAATATTTCTTTTTCATCTCATTGATAAAGGCGACTGCTTCCTCTTCATTCTCTACTGCTCGCACGGTAGCTATGAATCTGGATTTTTTCTCGATAATCTCTCCTTCTCCGCCCTCATATACCACTCGGTATGCCACTACTATGTCTCCCTTCTGTCACCTGTTTCCTACACAGGTTGCGCTTTTTCAACACTTTTATATGGTAACATATACCTGTATGTAATTTCAATTTTTTTCTTCCTATTATATACCTTTTTTGGTATAATAATGAATAACTATAACATTAATAGATTATAATCCTTGTTAGGAAGCTGAATATAGGAGGCTTAAATATATGAGTTATAACAAAACTTCAATTCGGCGCAAATTAAACCGCGCGGATTCGACCCCAACAAAAATCAAAAACAAATTCATTGTAAATTGTGTCAAAGTCGTTATGGTATTTATCATCGTGGCAGCTGTCCTTGTATGTAGCGCAGGCCTTGGTGTTGCAAAGGGTATCATTGATTCTGCTCCGGACATTTCTGATATTAACGTTACACCAACCGGCTATTCTACCACCGTGTATGCTTCAGATAGAACCACTGAAATTGCCACCCTCGTAGGTTCTGGTGCTAACCGAATATATGTAACCATCGACGAAATTCCGCTGCATACCCAGCATGCATTTGTAGCTATCGAGGATTCCCGATTCTATGAGCATAACGGTATCGACTTGCAGGGTATTGCTCGAGCATTTGTTGTAGGTGTTTCCAATGGATTTAAATTCACTCAGGGTGCAAGTACCATTACTCAGCAGCTGATTAAAAACAATGTCTTAACCTCATGGACTGGCGAAACCACCCTTATTGAAAGTCTTCAGCGTAAGATTCAGGAGCAGTATCTTGCTCTCAAATTGGAGGAACAGGTTCAGGATAAAGACTGGATTTTGGAGAACTACTTAAACACCATCAACTTAGGTGCAAGCACCTTGGGTATTCAGGCTGCTGCAAATAAATATTTTAATAAAGACGTTTCTGAATTAACCTTATCGGAAAGCGCTGTTATTGCAGGAATCACCCAGTATCCATATAAGTATAACCCAATCACTCATCCTGAATATAATGCAGAGCGTCGTCTAAAGGTATTGAACGACATGTTGGAACAGGGTTATATCACCAAGGAAGAATATGACGAGGCTCTTGCGGACAACGTGTATGATCGCATTGCCTCTTATAACTCCGATACTGAAGTATCCTATAACTCTTATTTCGTAGACGCTTTGATTGAAGATGTTATTAATGACCTGGTAGAGATTAAGGGATACACAGAGACAGAAGCTTACAAAGCGTTATATCGTGGCGGATTAACCATCATCTCTACTCAGGATTTAGAGATTCAACAGATTGTAGATGAGGAAGTAAACGATGCCTCCAACTATCCAAAGGATGTGGAATATTCCTTCTCTCTATCCTTCCAGGTTGAAAAAGCGGATGGAAGCTATGTGAAGCATACACAGAATACTATGTTGTCTTATTACAAAAATAAAACCAATAATGACAATTACGATATTAACTATGCTTCGGAGGAGGAATGCTATGCAGCCATTGAGGAATACAAAAATGAGATTCTTGAAGAAGGCGATGTCATTGTAGAAGGCTCTGAAGCTGTATATATAACCTTACAGCCACAGGTAGCATTGACCGTCATCGACCAAAACACCGGTGAAGTAAAAGCACTCGTAGGCGGACGTGGGGAAAAAGAAGGAAACCTTGTTCTAAACCGTGCAACTGATACCACTCGTCAGCCTGGTTCTACCTTCAAGATTATCGGCTGTTATGCTGCTGCTCTTGACGCGGCCGGTCTGACCTTAGCAACAGTTCAGGATGACTGTGAATTTATTATTGGCGAAAAGGAATATCGTAACTCGGAAGGTGATTTCTATGGACTTACTACACTTCGTGAGGCCATTACCAACTCTTACAACATCACCACCTTAAAGACCCTACAGCAGATTGGTGCAGGTCTTGGTTACGAATATGCATTGAAATTTGGTTTTACTACCCTGACTGAGGGCGACCGTAACTTAAGCCTTTGCCTCGGCGGACTCACGAATGGTGTTAAAAATATTGAGTTGACTGCTGCTTATGCGGCAATTGCAAATGAAGGCGAATATATTGAGCCAAGCTTCTATACTCAGATTTATGACCACGATGGAAACTTAATCTTAGACAACAGCCAGAAGGAACGTCATACGGTTGTTAGTAAACAGACTGCGTGGCTGTTGACTGATGCGATGAAGGATGTATTAACTGTTGGTACAGGTACAAGAGCGTACTTTGGAAGCACCATGGCTCAGGCCGGCAAAACCGGTACTACAACCTCAAGCCGTGACTCCTTATTTGCAGGCTACACACCATATTACACCTGTGTTGTATGGGGCGGATATGATGATAACTCAAAGCAATCCAGCAAATACACTACCTACACCAGAAACATCTGGCGTGAAGCCATGAGTCGAATCCATGAGGATTTGGAATACAAGGATTTCTCCAGACCTGGCGGAATTACTACTGCATCCGTATGTATGGACTCCGGACTTCTTCCATTAGAAGGTGTCTGCAGTGAATGTATCAAGGGCAATGCAACCCATACCGAATTTTTTACGGTGGGAACGGTCCCTACAACAACCTGTAATCACCATGTAAAATTGGAATTTTGTAGCGTCACAGGGGAACTGGCAGGTGCATATTGTCCAAGTACCACCAGCAAGGTATATATTTATGATGCAAGTACCACCTCTAATGATGCGCCATATATTTTGACGGATGAATCTTCTATGACTACCTGCACCCTGCATACCTCTGCTGATGTCACGACGCCTCCGGACAACTCGGAGACAGATGACCCGCAAAATGGAACAGGAAGTCAAAGTGGTACCACAGATCCTGATGCCAACTCCGGTTCGACCTCCGACCCAGTGGAGGATATAAACAACTTCTGGGAGGGTATTCAAAATCTCATCGACAACATCGGAAACAATTAAATAACCACCAAACACATATAGGGGCTACCGCGGTAGCCCCTATATTGGTTAGATATCGATTATGAAATTATACCTCGAAGATGAGGTCTCCATAGGATGGCATCGGCCACATAGATTTATCTACAATCATCTCTAATTTATCTACCGGAGTGCGGAGTTTCTCCATGGCAACACTGACTTCCTCTTTATAATAATGCGCCTGTGCTTCGCCACGCTCCATCTTTGCGGCTGTTTCAGTTACTTCCTGAAGCTTCGTCATTGCAGCCTTTGTTTCCGCAAGAAGCTCGGAGGTTTCAGCAAGAAGCTCTGCCTGAACATTTACCGCCACATCCGGACAAGCTGCTTTTACTGCATTGTAGCTTTCTGCAAGCACGGTTGTATAGCGAATAACTGCCGGAATAATCTGCTTGGTCGCAATATCAATCATAGCCTTTGCTTCAATGTTTATCGTCTTTGCATACAGCTCGTATTCAATCTCAACACGAGATTCCAACTCACTCTTGCTAAATACATTAAAGCGTTCAAACATATCCACCGATTCCGGTGCAATATATGCCGGAATTGCATCCACCATACACTCGTGGTTTGGAAGTCCACGACGCTTCGCTTCCTCTACCCATTCACTGGAATATCCATTACCATTAAAGATGATACGCTCATGGGCGGTTGCATACTCACGAATCAGATTCTGTACAGCTGCGTCAACGTCATCCGCTTTTTCTAACACATCACACGCATCTGCAAAGCTCTCTGCCACAATGGTATTTAAGATTACATTGGACTGTGCAACGGAATCCATAGAACCCACCATACGGAACTCAAACTTATTTCCGGTAAAAGCGAATGGTGAGGTACGGTTACGGTCTGCTGCGTCCTTACGGAAATCCGGAAGCGTCTTAACACCGGTAGAGAGGCGCTCTCTCTTAATACTATGTGTTGCTGTACCTGTTGCAATGTACTGTGCCAGAATATCTTCCAGCTGCTGTCCCAAGTATATAGAGATAATTGCCGGTGGTGCTTCGTTTGCACCAAGACGATGATCATTTCCTACGTCTGCAGCGGATGCACGAAGAAGACCTGCATGCTTATCTACTGCACGAAGAATACAAGCAAGCACCAAAAGGAATTGTGTATTCTCATGTGGCTTTGAGCCAGGGCTTAATAGGTTGATTCCATCATCTGTAATAAGTGACCAGTTGTTATGCTTACCGGAACCGTTTACGCCTGCAAATGGTTTCTCATGAAGAAGACACTGTAAGCCGTGACGTCCTGCTACTTTTTTGAGCGTTTCCATAACCAGCTGGTTGTGGTCTACTGCCACGTTACACTGCGCATAAATTGGCGCAAGCTCGTGCTGTGCCGGAGCAGCTTCGTTGTGCTCTGTTTTTGCAGTTACGCCAAGCTTCCAAAGCTCTATGTCTACGTCCTTCATATATGCAGCAATACGCTCACGAATGGAACCAAAATAGTGGTCATCCATTTCCTGACCCTTTGGTGGCATTGCACCAAAAAGTGTACGTCCTGTAAACACCAGGTCTTTTCTCTTTAAATATTGCTCTCTATCAACAATAAAGTATTCCTGTTCCGGACCAACCGAAGGTGTTACCTTCCTGGAGGTTGTGTTACCAAGTGCTCTAAGCAAGCGTAATGACTGCTCATTAATCGCTTCCATAGAACGAAGAAGAGGCGTTTTCTGATCTAATGCTTCTCCTGTGTAAGAGCAAAAAGCAGTTGGAATACAAAGGGTTGCACCGCCTGCATCCCGTCTTACAAAAGCCGGAGAGGTACAATCCCATGCAGTATATCCCCTTGCCTCAAAGGTCGCACGAAGCCCACCGGATGGAAAAGAGGATGCATCTGGCTCTCCCTTGATTAATTCTTTTCCGGAAAAGCTCATAAGTACCTTGCCATTTGACATTGGTGCTGTAATAAAGGAGTCATGCTTCTCTGCTGTTACGCCTGTGAGTGGCTGGAACCAATGAGTATAATGGGTTGCCCCCTTCTCAATTGCCCACTCCTTCATCTCATGTGCAATAACATCCGCTGTTTCACTATCTAGTTCAATTCCTTCTTCGATTACCTGATGAAGCTTCTGATATATCTTCTTAGGAAGACGCGCCTGCATAGCTGCATCATCAAATACATATTCCCCAAAAATCTCTGAAACGTTGATTTTCTTGAAATCGTAAAATTTCATATTATCGCTCATATACGGTTCCTTTCTGCCAAATATATTATATTTATAATCTCTGCTTATTATTTATAATTCTTTCTTATTAATTAATAATCATTCTTATAAAAAACTTATCAAAGTTATGTAATTACTATACCCCACATTGAACTATTAGTAAAGAAAAAAAATAAAAGACCTCAAAAAATTTTTCCAAGGTCAAAATACTAATCATTTTCTCTCTACCGACACTCAAGCTTGTACCAATCTGCTTCATAGTCAATTTATATTGACCATTCGGAGATATCTTCGTATCAACGGATGTAATTCCATAATTCCAAGAATAGATAACATAAAAAACAAACAAAAACATCCCAACCACAATTGCGATAATCACTTTTTTCGTTCACGTTTCACGCATTTGTTTTCAAATGTGAATGACGTTTCTGTTAACTTTTTACGAAAATTTTCATAAAAAAGCGTCATTCTGACGCTTGCAAGTTCGCAAGCGAACTTGTGATTTGATG
>CAYMYV010000073.1:0-9241 GCA_964394775.1 uncultured Lachnobacterium sp.
AAGTACATGCAAAGAAAATAAAGATTGCAGATGATGTGGATTTTTCAAAAGTTGCGCGTATGGCATCGGGAGCAAGTGGTGCAGAGCTTGCAAATATCGTAAATGAAGCAGCGCTTCGCGCGGTTCGTGATGGTAGGAAATATGCCACACAGGCAGATTTGGAAGAAAGTATTGAAGTTGTTATAGCCGGATATCAGAAGAAGAATGCTATTCTAACAGACCAGGAAAAATTGGTAGTAGCTTACCATGAAATTGGTCATGCCTTGGTTGCTGCAAAACAAAACAATACCGCACCGGTACAGAAGATTACCATTGTACCTAGAACTTCAGGCGCGTTAGGTTATACCATGCAGGTAGAGGAGGGCAACCACTACCTTATGACAAAAGAAGAAATAGAAAATAAGATTGCTACATATACAGGCGGACGTGCGGCAGAAGAATTAATTTTTGGAAGTATTACTACAGGTGCTTCTAATGATATCGAACAGGCGACTAAGCTGGCACGTGCTATGATTACCCGTTATGGTATGAGTGAAGAGTTTGATATGGTGGCTATGGAAATGGTAAATAATCAGTACCTCGGAGGAGATTCGTCCATCGCATGCTCTGTAGAAACTCAGACAGAGATTGATAGACAGGTAGTAGCACTTGTAAAGAAACAACATGAAAAAGCATATCAAATTCTTAAAGAGAACAAAGATAAATTAGATGAGCTTTCCAAATATCTGTATGAACGAGAAACTATTACAGGGGAAGAATTCATGGAAATATTAGGTTAAATCGGAGAGCATTTTCTTTAGGGGAAATGCTCTTTTCTTGGTCTTAATATTTTATAAAGTATTATAAAATCTATATGAAAATATTTATCGTATTTGTGAATTAATCTTAAAATACAAGAAAAGCCATTTACTTCCAAATTTAAGGAAATATAATACAGGAAGCTAAGTAAATTTAGTGTGAGAAGGATAAAAGAATGAATCTACTTTTTTCAATTGATAAAAAATGTATATCGTTGCTACAGACATGTGTATGGTCCATTTTGAAAAACGGAGGAGATAGTGACTATCACATGTATGTGTTTCATAGAGACTTAGGAGAAAAAGAACAGAAGCATATTACAGAGTTATTACCGGAAACGATAGACTGGAATTTTATTTCTGTTCCCACAGAGCTTTTTGAGGATTTTCCTACGACGAAGAGATATCCGGAACAAATTTATTATCGTTTAGCCGCTCCATTTTTATTACCTGAGACACTAGACAAGATTTTGTATATGGATGTAGATACCGTAGTAATTAACTCCTTATTAACATTATACAATTCAGACTTTGATGGAAACTGGTTCATGGGATGTACAAATATCCAATTGTTTCTTCAAAAATTTAATCAAGCACGTCTTGGAGTAGATATTGAGAAAGATGTCCCATATATCAATACCGGAGTGCTAATGATGAATCTGCCTTTATTAAGGGAGAATTTAAAATTTGATGATATTTGCAAGTTTTCAGAGAAAAAGAAGCAGAGACTTATCCTACCGGATCAGGATATTTTAACAGCATTATACGGGGAACATGTAAAACTTCTAGATAATTTAAAATACAACTTAAGCGACCGCACATTATTAGGATATAATGCAGACCCCCGTAATATTGCAATTGACATTTGCTGGGTGAGAGAAAATACATCTATTATTCATTATTTTGGACGTAATAAACCGTGGAAAAAGAACTATGTAGGTATGTTAGGCTCATTTTATAAAGAAATTAACAAAGAATATACAGAGTATCGGTTGGAAAAAGATGGAAAGGATATCATATCATGGGAAAAGTAATAGGAATTGACTTAGGAACAACAAATAGTTGTGTGGCAATAATTGAAAATGGAGAGCCGGTCATTGTGCCTAGTACAACAGGTGCAAGAACAACACCTAGTGTAGTGGCATTTACAAAAAATGGAGAGCGTCTTATAGGAGAGGTCGCAAAAAGACAGCTTGCAACCAATGCAGAACGTACCATTACTTCTGTAAAAAGACATATGGGAACAGAGTGGTCGACCTATATTGATGGAAAGCTATACAAACCTCAGACTATTAGTGCCATGGTATTAACACAGTTAAAAAAGGACGCAGAAAGCTTTGCAGGAGAGACTGTTACAGATGCTGTTATTACAGTACCGGCTTATTTTAACGATGCCCAAAGACAGGCCACAAAGGACGCAGGAAAGATTGCAGGCTTAAACGTACTCCGCATCATCAACGAGCCTACCAGTGCTGCTCTTTCTTATGGGTTGAATCATGGAGAGGGTCAAAAGGTTATGGTATATGACTTGGGAGGCGGAACCTTTGATGTATCTGTAATTGAAATCGCAGATGGTGTCATTGAAGTACTGGCAACGGCAGGCGATAATCATTTAGGCGGAGATGATTTTGACGCAAGAATCACAGATTGGATTGTTAGAAAATTTAAAGCACAAACAAAGGTGGATTTAAGGAAAGATATCGTAGCTATTCATCGTGTGGAGGAAGCAGCAGAAAAAGCAAAAAAAGAATTATCCACTGCAGAAACGACGAATATTAATTTACCATATATCTCTCAAGTAAAAGGTGAGCCGGTTCATTTAGATATGATGCTGACAAAGGCAGAATTCCAGGAATTGGTTTACGATTTAGCAGAAAGAACGGTTGGACCGGTACAGCAGGCACTTTCAGATGCACAGATACGTCCATCAGACCTGGGAAGAGTTTTATTAGTAGGAGGTTCTACCAGAATGCCTATAGTACAAGAAAAAGTCCGTGCATTAACTGGAAAAGAACCTTCAAGAAATATCAATCCGGATGAATGCGTAGCAATGGGAGCTGCAATATTGGGCAGCACACTGCAAGGAAATGCTTTGACGGCAGCGGGCAGTGGAAAAGAACTGTTATTACTGGATGTTACACCGATGAGTTTATCCATTGAAACAGTAGGTGGTGTAGCAACCAGACTCATCGAGCGAAATACAACCTTACCAACAAGGTATTCCAAGGTCTTTTCTACCGCTGCACCATATCAAAGTAGTGTAGATATTAATGTTCTTCAAGGGGAACGTACCATGGCAAGGGACAATAAAAAAATTGGTACCTTCCGGTTAAAAGGCATTCGTAAAGCACCGGCAGGGGTACCACAGATTGAGGTAACCTTTGATATTGATGCAAATGGTATTTTAAAGGTATCAGCAAAAGATTTGGATACAGGAAAAGAACAGTCTATTACCATTACAGCAAGCGATAGAATGTCCGACGTAGAAATAGCGCAAGCTATGCGTGATGCGCAGGAATACGCAGGTGTAGACTGCCTGCGGCGAGAGGTATTAGATTTGGTAAATGATGCAAACCAGCTATTAGCAAAAGTGCAGCAATCACTAAAGAACGCCGGAAAACAAATGGATAAGCAGGAGAAAAAACAGATAAAAGCGGACTTATCTGCATTGCAGAAATGTGTAAATAGAATTCGAGTAGATACAGTAACACAGGAACAGGCAGATGCTTTAAAGCAAGCAAAAGCCACTCTGGAAGCTTCTGCTGCAAGCTTAGTAAATTGATTGCATTAGTACTGTAAAAAGGAAATTTTTCGTTATAGAAGGGGCTGTTGCAGAATGATGTGTGCATATCATATCATTCTGCAACAGCCCTATCTCTATGCCCGTACAATGGGATTTTCTTCGTCAACGGACAAACTTTTTAAAAAAATGTGAGGAGGTTTCCCAAATGTTATGTTATAATATGGTAATACTTGGATTTAATATTATGGGGAGATAGAACAATGATTATTCAGATATGTGTGGGCAGTTCCTGTCATATCAAGGGTTCGCCTGAAATCGTTGAGCTGCTGCAAAAAGCAGTTGCAGAGTATCAGTTAGAAAATGAAGTATCACTTGCAGGAAGCTTCTGTATAGGTATGTGTAATCGAGATGGTGTAACCATTCAGGTTGATGATATCATTCATACAGGAATTACAACGGAGAATTTTAGGGACTTTTTCCAGGAAAAGGTGCTTGCAGTGATTGAAAGGGAAAGGAAATAACAGAAGATGGCAAATTGTTTAACATTAAAGAAATCAAATTGTAAGAATTGCTATAAATGTATTCGTCATTGTCCGGTAAAGGCAATTCGTTTTTCGGGAAATCAGGCACATATTATTGGAAATGAATGTATTTTATGTGGGCAGTGTTTTGTTGTGTGTCCACAGAATGCAAAGCAGATTGTAGATGAGACAGAGAAGGTAAAGGTGTTTTTGAAGGACAGTGAGCCTGTCATTGTAAGCCTTGCACCATCCTTTGTTGCAAATTATGAGGGCGTTGGTATTGAGGCAATGCGTGAAGCCCTGCAAAAACTTGGCTTTTATGATGTGGAAGAAACCGCTATCGGTGCTACTATGGTTAAGAATGAGTATGAGAGAATGCTTGTGGAAGAGGAGCGTGACATTATCATTACCTCGTGCTGCCATACGATTAACCTACTGATACAGAAATACTTTCCGGCAGCATTAGAGTATTTAGCAGATGTGGTATCGCCAATGCAGGCGCACTGTAAGGACATAAAACGAAGATATCCAACTGCAAAAACCGTATTTATTGGACCATGCTTGTCCAAGAAGGATGAAGCAGAACACTATGCCGGTATTGTAGATGCGGTATTAACCTTTGAGGAATTATCCAGCTGGTTAAAAGCAGAAAATATTGAGTTAAAACAGGATATGCAGCAGAATCCGCAAAGTCGTGCGAGGTTCTTCCCTACAACCGGAGGAGTGTTAAAAACCATGGCACAGGATGCTCCGGGCTACACCTATTTGGCGTTGGACGGAGTAGAGAATTGTATGGATGCGCTTCGTGATATTGAGAGTGGAAAAATACATAAGTGCTTCATAGAAATGTCTGCTTGTGTTGGAAGCTGTATTGGTGGTCCGGTTATGGAAAAATATCACCATGCATCCCCGGTTCAGGATTATATAACGGTTGCAAATTTTGCGGGAGAGAAGGATTTTGCAGTTGAGCAACCGAAAGCAGTGGAATTAAAGAAACAATTTGAATATATAGAACATAAATTGCAACAGCCAACCGAAACAGAGATTGCTATCGTGCTTCGACAGATGGGCAAGGTCAAAGCAGCTGACGAGCTAAACTGTGGTTCCTGTGGCTATGATACCTGTCGAGAGAAAGCAATTGCAATCTGTCAGGGAAAGGCAGAAGCTTCTATGTGTCTGCCATACTTAAAGCAAAAGGCAGAAAGCTTCTCGGATACCATTGTAAAAAATACACCAAACGGAATTGTATTATTGAATGAGAATTTGGAAGTACAGCAGGTGAATGAGTCTGCAAGAAAGCTGATGAATATACGTTTTAGCTCTGATATATTGGGTGAGCCTGTAGTACGAATTTTGGATCCAATGGATTTCATAGAGGTATTGGATACAGGAAACAGTATTCATGATAAGCGAGTTTATCTGGCTGAATATAAGCGCTACGTAGAGCAATCCATTGTGCATGACGAAGATTCACACCTTTTAATCTGCATTATGCGAGATGTAACAGATGAAGAAAAGAATCGTGAGAAGAAAGAGAGCATCAGTCGTCAGACCATAGAGGTTGCAGACAAGGTTGTGGACAAGCAGATGCGTATTGTTCAGGAAATTGCTTCCCTTTTGGGAGAAACTGCGGCAGAAACAAAGATTGCACTTACAAAATTGAAGGAGTCAATTACGGATGAATGATTTATGTATAGACATTGGATACAAAAGTGTCAACCATCATGGAGAAGAGCTTTGCGGTGACCATGTAGAAGTGGTGGAGCAGAATGAAAACTCAACAGTAATCGTTTTGGCAGATGGCTTGGGAAGTGGCGTAAAAGCAAGTATTTTATCGACACTTACCTCTAAGATTATCTCAACGATGATGGCGGCAGGTCTTTCCATTGATGAATGTGTTTCTACAATTGCTGCTACGCTTCCGGTGTGTTCCGTACGTGGGGTGGCATATTCAACATTTACAATCATGCATTTGATTGACAATGAGATGATAGAGATTATTCAGTACGATAATCCACATGTAATTATGCTGCGTAATAATGAAAGCTTTGATTATCCAAAGACAGAAATGAATATCGATGGAAAGAAGATATATAAAACCTCAATACGTTTTCAGGAAAATGATATTTTTATTGCAATGAGTGATGGCTGTCCTCATGCCGGAATTGGAAAATCCTATAATTTCGGCTGGAAGAGAGAGGATATCATCAGCTACATGGAAGTAATGGCAATGAATGGTCTGACTGCCAAGAATCTGGCAACGATGCTGGTGGATGAGTGCAATAAGCTCTATGAAAATGAGCCGGGAGATGACGCTACAGCCTGTATTGTAAAAATACGTAAGCGTGAGCCAATTAATTTACTTTTTGGTCCTCCATCAAACCCGGATGATGTCAATCGTATGATGTCTTTGTTCTTTTCTAAAGAAGGAAAGCATATTATTTGCGGCGGTACGACCTCCTCTATTGCAGCGAAGTATTTAGGAAAACGCTTAGAGGCTAGCTTGAACTTTGAAAAATCTGACGTTCCACCTATTGCAAAAATTGAGGGCGTAGACCTGGTAACAGAGGGCGTTATCACGGTCAATCGTGTTGTGGAATATGCGAAGGACTATCTGGCAGAGAACAAGCTGTATGAGCAGTGGTATTTTAAGAAGGATGGAGCTTCTTTGATATGTCAGCTGCTTTTTGAAGAAGCAACCGATATCAATTTTTATGTAGGAAAAGCGATTAATCCGGCGCATCAGAATCCGGATTTGCCAATTAATTTTAATATCAAGATGAATTTGGTGGAAGAATTAACAAAATGCCTAAAAGAAATGGGAAAACGTATTAAGGTAAGCTATTTTTAAATGGATGCCAATTTTATCTAATGGAATGGCTTGTTGCATTTTGCACAAGGCTGTGATAAAATCTTCAAGTTACAGAGGGTGAGTTCGAGACCTTCCTCACCTAACCGACCAAGGCCGGTAAAAAACAAAACTAAAGGAGACAAAATGAATATGAGAAAAAAAAGTGTAACAAGACTTACGCAGGCCGCTATCATAGCAGCATTGTATGTAGTATTGACAATGCTTGCAAATGCATTAGGGCTTGCAAACTATGCGATTCAGGTACGATTTTCGGAGGCACTCTGCATCCTGCCATATTTTACCGTGGCGGCAGTGCCGGGATTGTATATAGGCTGCCTGATTGCGAATCTTATGACCGGAGCAGCAATATGGGATATCTTATTCGGAAGCTTAGCAACCTTAATCGGTGCGATTGGAACCTATCTGCTTCGAAAGCATAAGCTTTTGATGACACTTCCACCTGTGATTGCAAATGCTGTGATTGTGCCATTAGTGCTTCGCTATGGATATGGTTTCACATGGGAGCTTGGCGGAACGGATTTTTCAATTCCGTATTTTGCAGCTACAGTTGGAATTGGAGAGATTATCTCAGTTTGTGTATTAGGAAGTATTTTGTTAAAGGTGTTATTACCATATAGAACTATTATTTTTAAATCTGAGCTTTAACTAAAAGAGAAAATTTTAGGAGGTTGTAATGAAGAAATTAGTGGATTTAATTTCAGAAGAAGTAACAAAAGCATTCGTAGAATGTGGATATGATGAAAAATATGGAAAGGTTACTTTGTCTAACAGACCAGACCTTTGTGAATATCAGTGTAATGGAGCTATGTCTGCAGCGAAGGAATACAAATGTGCACCATTTATGATTTCTGACAAAATCGCCGAAATTTTATCAGCTAATCCAATGTTTTCTGAAGTCTCTTCTGTAAAACCGGGTTTCTTGAACCTCAAACTAGATAATGATTATCTGGCCTCATTTTTGAATGATATGCAGGCGGATGAAGGACGTTTTGGCTGTGATAAGCCGGAAAATCCTATGACAATTATCGTGGATTACGGCGGACCAAACGTTGCAAAGCCTCTTCATGTAGGACATCTTCGTTCCGCAATTATTGGCGAAAGCGTAAAGCGTATTGGTAAATTCATAGGACATAACATGATTGGTGACGTGCATCTTGGTGACTGGGGTCTTCAGATGGGCTTAATCATCACAGAATTAAAATTACGCAAACCGGAATTGGTATACTTCGATGATACTTATGAAGGTGAGTATCCGGCCGAAGCACCATTTACTATTTCTGAATTAGAAGAAATCTATCCAACAGCCAGTGGCAAATCAAAAACAGACGAGGCTTATAAGGAGGCTGCTCTTGCTGCGACCAATGAGTTACAGCAGGGAAGAAGAGGATATCGCGCATTGCTTTCGCATATTTTAGCGGTATCTGTAACAGACCTTAAGAAAAATTATGACAATTTGAATGTATCGTTTGAGCTTTGGAAGGGTGAATCTGATGCGCAGCCTTACATTCCGGATATGGTTGCAAAGATGAAGGAGGGCGGCTTTGCTTATGAAAGCGAAGGTGCGCTGGTAGTAGATGTAAAAGAAGAAACAGATTCCAAGGAGATTCCGCCATGTATCATTTTAAAATCCGATGGCGCATCCTTGTATAGTACAACAGACCTTGCGACCTTAGTAATGCGTATGGAGGATTATAATCCGGAGGGTGTTATCTATATCACTGATAAACGTCAGGAGCTTCACTTTAATCAGGTATTCCGTTGCGCGAAGAAAACAGGCATCGTAAAGCCTGAAACGGAATTGACACATATCGGCTTTGGTACTATGAACGGCAAGGATGGAAAACCATTTAAGACACGTGATGGTGGCGTTATGCGTCTGGAATATCTGATTCAGGAAATCTACGAAGAAATGTTAAAGAAGATTACTGAAAATCAGAAATCCAAAGAGGATTTGGATATTAGTCAGGAAGAAGCAGAAAAAATCGCCAAAATAGTAGCACTTGCAGCTATCAAATATGGCGACCTATCTAACCAGGCCAGCAAGGATTATATCTTCGACATCGAAAGATTTACGTCCTTTGAAGGAAATACAGGCCCATACATCCTGTACACCATCGTTCGTATCAAATCCATTCTTGGAAAATATGAAGCAGCTGGCAAATCTGTAGCAGCTTGTCACTCTGTAATGAAAGCAGCTCACAACGATCACGAAAAAGACCTTATGTTAGTTCTTTCTCGTTTCAATGCAGTCATTGAAAATGCTTATGAAGAAGTGGCACCACATAAAATCTGTGCTTATATCTACGAG